>JAQCHR010000164.1 GCA_027619655.1 Pseudomonadota bacterium | reverse complement strand
CCAAAAAGACCCCGGCGGCAATCATGGCAAGCCAGGTTTCAGGTCCGGTCAGCGGTGAGAATAGAATGGCAGCAGGAATCAAGGCCATCATTGAGAGCATGCCTGCCGCCCGTTCGAGTACGACCCCGGTTGCTGCCTTGCCGGTCGATATGCCGGTGGCCCGCAACAGCCATACCCGCGCGGCATCGCCGCCCAGGGTGGTCGAGAGGGTCTGGTTGAAGAACATGCCGATAAAGAAAAGTTTCAGCGTCGGACCATAGCCGGGGGCACTTCCCTGCAGCCGCATGATCGCCCACCACCGCCAGGCGCTGACAAAGCCATGCAACATCAATACGGCAAAGGCGAGGATGAGCCAGCCCGTTTTCATTGCCCGCATTTCCGCCATGACCGGTGCGAAATCGAACTGTACGATCAGCCAGCCAAGCAGGCCGACGGAAATGCACAGCTTGAGCGCAAAGAACAGCCGCTGGCGTGTCATGTCGGGATCAATGTCCGCCGGCGCGTTCCAGCATCGCGTGCAGCAGGACCTGGCATCCGGCGGCGATATCGTCCGGCGCCGCGTTTTCGATTTCGTTATGGCTGATACCGTCCTCGCACGGAACGAAGATCATTGCCGTCGGCGCGACCTGCGCCATATAGACGGCGTCGTGCCCTGCGCCGCTCACGATATTCATATGCGGTAACCCTGCGGCTTCCGCACCGGCGCGGACGGCGGCGATGCAATCAGGATCGAAATGCGTTGCGGCGAAGGACCATATCTGTTCGACCTCGGCAATGAGATCGTATGTTTCGGCAATTTCCGTGGCGGCTTTGCGCAGGGCCCTGTCCATGTCGGCCAGCCTGGCGTCATCGGGATGGCGCAGGTCGACGGTCAGGAATACCTTGCCCGGAATGACATTGCGGCTGTTCGGGCTGGATTCGATCATGCCGACAGTGGCGCAGGCGCCCGGCTGGAAGTCGTGGCCGATCCTGTTGACCGCCAGGACAAGGGCTGATGCGCCGACCAGGGCATCCTTGCGAACCGCCATCGGGGTGGGCCCCGCATGGCTTTCCTGACCGGTGACGTTAATCTCGTACCAGCGCTGTGCCTGCGCCCCGGTGACGATGCCGATGGGCAGTTTCTCAGCTTCCAGAATCGGGCCCTGTTCGATATGGGCTTCGAAATAGGCGCCAAAATTCCGCCCGCCGCAGCCTTCGCCCCTGTAGCCGATGCGGTCCAGCTCCTCGCCCATGGTTTTGCCGTCGATATCGGTAATGGCATGGGCCTGCTCGAGCGTGAATATGCCGGCATGGACTCCGGACCCCACCATGGCCGGGGCGAAGCGGCTGCCTTCCTCATTGGTCCAGACGGCGACCTCGATGGGGGCTTCGGTTTCCAGCCCGGCATCGTTCAGCGCCCGCACGACCTCCAGCCCTGCCAGGACACCATAGGCGCCGTCGAATTTTCCGCCGGTTGGCTGGCTGTCCAGATGGCTGCCGGTGACGATGGGGGGCAGCGAATTGTTGCGCCCCGGTCGCCTGGAAAACATGTTGCCCATGGCGTCATGGGTGACGGTACAACCCGCAGCCTCGCACCAGCGCCGGAACAGGTCTCGCGATTCCCGGTCAAGATCCGTGAGCGCGAGACGACGAACACCGCCCTTTTCGGTCGCGCCGATTCTGGCCATTTCCATGAGGCTGTCCCACAGCCGCGCGCCATTGATTCGCAGGTTGTTTCCCGACTGTTCCATTGCGTTCCTCCGATTGGTGCGCGGCGTTGCGGCGGTTGTTACTCGATAGCCGCCAGCGGGTATTCCGGCAATGCGCCGATTTAAGGCGAGTATACATAATCACCGAGCTTCGACGTTACCCTGTAATCGAAAACGACCCGGTTCAGTCCGTTGCGGCGGCGCGGTAGAGAATGATCCCGCAAAACAGGGCGATGACGGCGAAAATACCAAAGGTGTTCGCATATCCCGCCAGGGTGATCAGCGCGCCGGCGACAATCGGTCCGGTGGTGATGCCGATATACATGAAGAACTGCGACCCGCCGGCGGCGTCCGCCGTGCGGCCTTCTGGCGCGCGGCGTGCCATCTCGGAAAAAAACAGTCCGACCCAGCCATTACCGCCGATACCGAAAATGGCGGCCAGCAACATGAAGATGACCGGCGGCCATGCCGGTGTCGAGAAGGCCAGTCCCGCCAGTCCAATCGTCATGATCAGGCCCAGCAGGCCCAGCAGGACGGGTGTCGAAATCCAGCGGTCGGCGATGGCGCCCAGCGCGACGCGGGCGGAAATGCCGGCAATATGGACGATGGAGAAGGTCAGCCCCGCCAGTTCCGGCGCCAGTTTGATGACGGTCCAGAGATAGACGACAAGGTAAGTCGACATGGCGATCTGGCATCCCGCAAAGCCCAAGCCGGCCAGCGCATATCGCCGCAAGATCGGATTGGTGGCGACGAGTATCAGGGTGGCCAGGGCATCCCCGAGGGCGAAACCGGTGTTTTCGCGGCGCGGCTCCTTCGGCCCGACACCGACCAGCGCCGCCAGGGCGATCGCCGCGAGTGCCGCCAGGGGAATGACCTGAACCGCGACGTGCCAGCCATAGGCAAGCAACAGCGGGGGCAGGATTGCCCCGGCCAGCGCACCGCCCATCGGCGTGCTGCACTGCTTGAGGGAGAATATAAACGGTCGCCAGTTTGCCGGCGAAACCCGCGCCAGGACATGGCTGCCAATCGGGTTCATCGGCCCCGTGCCGACACCGATCATCGCCGCGCCAAGCACCATGCCGGCGGGATTGCCGATACCGATCAGCATCATGCCGACCCCGGTAAAGCCCAGCATGGCCTGAAACGATGCACGGGCGCCGAACCGGCCAACGAGGGCGCCGGAAAGCAGGCCGGTCAGCATTGCCACGAAATAGATTACCGATACCAGCCCGCCGATCAGCGCGGGCGCGATATCCATATCGGCGGCGATCACGGCCGTCACGACAGGGATTCCATAGGCCGCCATGGTAATGGTCGACTGGATCACCAGGATCATGACCAGCGGCGTCAATACGCTTCTTTGCAACAGGTCTTTCAAGAGGACGGTATTTCCGGTGTTCGGGTATCGGCGCAAAACATGTTTGCAGACAAGGACCGCCCCGTCACCCGCGTTGCACGATACTCTCAAACAGCGCCTGCTGGCCTTCGGTCGTTGAATCCCAACTGAATTTTTCAGCGTAGCGGCGGGTCTCCGCCCGGTCCGGGAGGTTGCCAAACAGGACTTTCACGGCATCGGCCAGTGCTGCGGAATCGCGGGATGCCATCAATACGCCGGCCGCATGCTCGGCAACGATTTCCGGGGTTCCCCACACATTCGTGGCGACAACCGGCGTGCCGCACGCCATCGCTTCCAGTAGGACATTGGCCCAGCCCTCGCGGCTCGACGCCAGAACCAGAGCGTCCGCCGCGCCATAAACGTCGCGCAACGTGTCATGATTGATCTGCCCCAGAAACCGCACCCTGTCATGGACGCCAATCGCCGTGGCCTGCTGCTCCAGCGCGTCGCGCTCCGGACCGGCGCCGGCGATCATCAGCGTGGTGTCCGGCAATTTGGGCAAGGCGCCGATGACGAGGTCATGCCCCTTGCGTTCGATCAGATGGCCGACGGATAGCAATGTCGGGCCTTTCAGATTGAGCTGTTTAGGTATCGTGTGCCGGTTGCCGGGCCGGAACATTTCCAGATCTACCCCATTGCGCAACACGCGCACCCTGTCCGGGTCTACTTTCGGCGCCGTGAGTTCGTCCTTGAGGGCCTGGCACACCGTGATCATCCCCTGCACGCTGCTCGCGGACCATTTGATCTGTGCCCGGGGCAATGCGTATTGCGGCAGCAGGTTGATATCCGTGCCGCGGGCGGCAATTGTCACCGGTTTGCCGAAACGGCGGCCCAGCAGCGCCGCCGCGATACCGTCCGGATAAAAATAATGCGCGTCGATCAGGTCGAATTCCGCGCCCTGACGGATCAGTTTCGCGATAAACGGTTTCACGAATAAATACATCAGCAGAGGCGCCAGATTGGTGCCGATTTTTGGTATGACGGGATATCGCGGGTGATAAATGGTGAGACCGTGCCGTTCCTCAACATGCGGAATATGGGCATAGTCGCTATAGGGCCGGAACCGTTCATGGCGCGAAGGAAACCAGGGAACGGGCGCGACAACGGTTGACGTAACATTACCGCTTTCGATCAGGTGCCGCAGCCTGTTTTCGACGAAAATACCGTGGACCGGTTGTATCGTGTTCGGGAACAGCGATGTAAAGGTCAGAATTTTGAGCATCAAATCGCCATTTTTCCGTCAGATTCGCGATTGCCGGTTTAAATTAATCACAAAGACAGTAAGACCGATAAATAAAATGACATAGGTGATCGGCAGTCTGACCAATTTGAAAAACATATCTGAAACAAATTCAGAGAGTGACCGGCTGTGTACATCCGTTCGCCCGGGAGTCCCCGACTGGCCTGATCCTGCCGTATTGCCTGACGCGCTGGCTTGCGGCGATGCCTGGGCAGAACCGACGGTTATTTTATCTTCACTGCCATATTCAAACCCGCCTGCGCCTCTAAAGCCGTTTTGCGATGAACCGAAATAAGCCCATCTATTGCCTTCGAGCCAGAAGCGGACTTCGGGTATGAAGCTCGCGATGGCCACGGCGGAAAAGTCAAATAGTTCCTCGATTTCAAGCGTAAGGGAAAAGTCCGACCAGAGAAATTGCCAATCCCTGAATGATGCGGAATTGAAACTGAAATCGGACTCAAGTTTCGTGAATTCGAATCCGCTGCCACCCTTAACCAGTTCAATCAGATCCGCACCCCCAAGAATCATATCGACCGGATCATTAAGGGCCTCGTCCGGGACGGGCGCATTACCGAACAGGCGGTTGCGGGCACTCATGCCCCTGGCGGGTGTAGCATTATCCTCTGGGTCAATGGTCTCGAAATCGTATAACGGGTCGAAAAACAAGCGATCCTTTAAAGCCGCGTTGAGATCAGACCCGGTGATCGATGTTGCGTTTGCCACTGGGGCAAGTACGAGGTTCCCAGCGCCTAGCCCAATTAAAAAACACACAACGGCCAGCCGGGACAGCCCATGGCAGAATTCGATACTCATTTAACTAGGGACATATCAATTGCCGGTTAAGGAAAAATAAACGGTGTTTTAATTGTGTGGGAACAGCGCCCGAAAACCCGTTATGCGGAATTGGTTGCGAAGGCGGCGTTCGAAGAAAGTAAGGCATTCATGCCTTGTTCATCGTCTTTTCAGCGAGGGATAATGCAGCGGCGGCAAAGGCTTGCATATTCGCTGCCCGGTCCGCCTTCCCTGTTTCAATGGTCGTGACAATATCGACCGGGCCTGACACGGCAACACAGACATGCCCGGCGGCGTCGCCGTAGCGATTGCCGGTCGGACCCGCCGCGCCGGTTTCCGCAATACCCCAATCCGTTCCCATTTTTTCGCGTACCGTTCGCGCCAGTATCATGGCGTGCGGTTCGGAAGATGACCGAACCTCGTCGAGCGTCTTTTCAGGAATGCCCAGAAATCTGATCTTGGCGTCGCGCGTGTAAATAACGACGCCTCCCATGAAATAGGCCGAGGCCCCCGGAACAGCCAAAAGCGCCGCCGCGACCAGACCGCCGGATGATGATTCCGCAACCGCCACGGTTTTCCTGCGCTGCTTCAACCCGGCGCCGACACGTTCGGCTAATTCGCTTAAATCCGTCATCGTAATTCTTTCACTGGTGGAGGTTTCTGAAAATGATAATGATTCCAAGATACTGGATTTTTTCCACTTTGGGAATGACGGGAATGCGATAACGCAACGGATTGATCGTCGTCAGATTCACGACTCCCGACGTCGTTCGTCCATCCATGGATACGCATATTGTTGCCGCGTGGCAGCGCCACGTTGCGATTTTCGCCATTCTGTTCGTTGGCGTGAACTGGTGTCAATTACGCAGATTTTTCTGGAACTGCTCGACCTTGCGCAACGCGGTCAGCGCGCGTGCTGCATTGGCGAGTTCGTCATAAACCGGGATGCCGACTTCCAGCGCCCGGGCACGATATCCTCGCTTGGCGTTATCGATATCTTCGCCGCCATCAGAACGCAGCACCAGCATGAAATGCGACTGACCGGGGTACTGCGCCTGAACGCGGAGCGCCGCCTGCATCAGGTTTTCCAAAGGATCGACCGTGCTGCGGCCAATGAATGCGGCGAGGTTCAAATGCATGACCACCGCATCGGCCTCGTCGGTCGCATAAACGGCATCAAGGATTTTCTCGGCGATTTTCCCATGCTCGGTCTGCAGGGTTCCGACCGGTGTATCGATCGGATTGACGATACTGGTGCCAGGCGGCAGGCCGAGCGCATTCAGCGCGTCCTGCGCCCTGGCGCCAAGTGGATCGATGTCCAGCCCGAGCCTCGCGAAATAATCCGTCGCCAAGACGCTAGTGCCGCCGCCATTGCCAAACATGACGACCCGTTTGGTCGGCCTAGACGGGTTCGGGGTGAGCATCTGGAATGCCAGCAGGGTCTCGACAAAATCGTCCAGCGTATCGACGAGCACGCAGCCGGTCTGCTTTTCCAGGGCTGTCCAGACCCGGTCGTCGCCGGCCAGCGATCCCGTGTGTGATGCGGCGGCGGCCTGCCCGGCGCGGGTGCGGCCGCCCTTCAGGATCACGACCGGTTTCACGGCTTTTGCGGCGCGAAGAATATTCGCGAAACGGCCGCCGTCCTTGGCGTCCTCCAGGTAAAGGCCGATCACTTTGGTGTTCGGATCGGACAGATAGTATTCCAGCAGGTCGTTCGGGCCGAGATCGGCACTGTTGCCGACCGTGACGAGGCCGCTGAACCGCACGCCGCGCAGCAGCCCGCGCCGGACGATGTCGGTGCCCAGCCCGCCGCTCTGCGATATCACCCCGACGCTGCCGGGTTCCATCGACGACCCCTTGGCGAAAGTGACCCGGCCGCGCGGTGAGTACAGGCCAAGGCAGTTCGGCCCGATGACCCGGCAACCGCCTTCGCGCGCGGCGGCGACCAGATCGCGCTGCAGGTCGATACCTTCGGAAACTTCGCCGAAGCCCGCGGAAATGACCTGTGCAAATTTTAACCGGCCCTTTGCCGCACGGAGCATGTCCGGGACCCTCGCCGCGCCGACAGCGATGAACGCATAGTCAATCGGGTTTGGTGTCTCTCCCAGAGAACGGTAAACCGGCAGCCCGTCGATCTCGTCGGCTGTCGGGTGGATTGGATAAATGTCGCCCTCGTATCCACTTTCGCGCAGCCGGGCAATGCAGTTGTTACCGACGGCAAAACGTTCGGCGGATGCGCCAAGCACGGCGACGGCTTTCGGTTCGAACAGGGGCCCGAAATCGGCCGGGATCGCAACCGGGTTCTCCGGGCGCGAATCCACCGGCGCCAGGATGACACGGGCGTCGACGGCGACTGCGCCATTCGCCGAAACGATGACCGGGTTGATATCCAATGCGTCGATCTCATCCGCGTTTTCGAGCAATAACCCGCCCGATCCGCCGATCCGCATCAGCGCGTCGATGATAGCCCGTTCCGAAACCGGCTTGCGGCCGCGGGCACCGTTCAGCAGAGGCGCGCCGCGCAGTTCCCGCAGCATCGCCCATGCATCGGATTCGGATATCGGGCACATGCGAAAGGCGACATCGCCCATGATCTCGACAAAGATTCCGCCTAGCCCGACCAT
>JAQCHR010000163.1 GCA_027619655.1 Pseudomonadota bacterium | reverse complement strand
TGCGGTCAATATCCTCAACGAGGCCAAGCCCGCCGATCACCGGGGTTGGCAGGATCCCGACGCCATTGGTTTCGTTGTACAGCGACACATTGCCGGACACGACGGGGAAATCGAACGCACGCGACGCATCGCCGATGCCGGACACGCAGCCGACAAACTGTCCCATGATGATTTCGCGCTGGGGATTGCCGAAATTGAGGTTGTTGGTCAGCGCCAGTGGCTGCGCGCCAACCGCTGTCAGGTTCCGCCAGGCTTCCGCGACAGCCTGCCTGCCGCCGGTTTCCGGCTCGGCCAGGCAATAGCGCGGCGTGCAATCGGTGGTGATGGCCAGGCCGCGCGTCGTGCCGTGGATCCGGACAATCGCCGCATCGCCGCCCGGGCCGCTTGTGGTATCCGCCATGACCATGTGGTCATACTGTTCCCAGATCCAGCGCCGGGAACAGAAATTCGCCGTGCCGAGCAACCGGTGCAGCGCATCAAGCGGATCGTTCGGCGCCGCAACGTCCTTTGCGGCCAGTACGGCGCGTTTCGGCGTCGGGATCCAGGGACGATCGTACAGCGGCGATTCGTTGACCAGCGGGGCGACGGGAATATCGGCGACCAGTTCGTCATGCAGCTTCAGGACGAAACGACCGGTATCCGTGACATGGCCGATAATGGCGAAATCCAGCTCCCATTTCTCGAAAATCGCCCGGGCGACATCCTCGCGGCCGGGTTTGAGCACCATGAGCATCCGCTCCTGGCTTTCCGAGAGCATGATTTCGTAGGGCGTCATGCCGTCCTCGCGCACCGGGACGTTTTCAAGGTTCAACTCGATGCCGACGCCACCCTTGTCCGCCATTTCCACGGTGGAGCAGGTGAGACCCGCGGCCCCCATGTCCTGGATCGCGACAATGGCGTCCGTGGCCATGAGTTCCAGGCAAGCTTCCAGCAGCAGTTTCTCGGTGAACGGGTCGCCGACCTGCACCGTGGGTCGCTTTTCCCCAGAATCATCGTCGAATTCCGCCGATGCCATGGTCGCGCCGTGGATTCCGTCGCGGCCCGTCTTGGAACCGATATAGACCACCGGATTGCCGATGCCTGCGGCCGCCGAGTAAAAAATCTTGTCCGCGTCGGCAATGCCGACGGTCATCGCGTTGACCAGGATATTGCCGTTATAGGCCGGATCGAAATTGGTTTCGCCGCCCACGGTCGGTACGCCCATGCAATTGCCGTAGCCGCCGATACCGGCGACGACGCCGGACACAAGGTGCCGTGTCCTCTGGTGGTCGGGGCTGCCGAATCGCAGGGCATTCATATTGGCGACCGGGCGCGCGCCCATGGTGAAGACATCGCGCATGATGCCGCCGACGCCGGTCGCCGCGCCCTGGAAGGGCTCGATGAAGCTCGGATGGTTATGGCTTTCGATCTTGAACACCGCGGCCAGTCCGCCGCCGATATCGACCACGCCGGCGTTCTCACCGGGACCGCAGATGACCTGCGGGCCCTCGGTCGGCAGGGTTTTCAGCCATCTGCGGGAGGATTTGTACGAACAATGCTCCGACCACATGACCGAAAAGATGCCGAGTTCGGTCAGGTTCGGTTCCCGGTCCAGGATCGACAGCAGGGTCTTGTATTCATCGGTGCTCAGGCCGTGCTCGGCAACGATTTCATCGGTAATGGTGATATTTTTCATCGCGCCAGCGCCGCCACAAGGCCGTCGAACAGGCGGGCACCGTCGGTGCCGCCCAGATGGGGGTCCGCCGCGCGCTCCGGGTGGGGCATCAGCCCCAGGATGCGGCGTGTTTCATTGAAAATGCCGGCGATATTGCGGGCGGAGCCATTCGGGTTGCCCGCGTCGTTGGCGGCGCCTTCCGGCGTGGTATAGCGGAAGGCAACCCGGTTTTCGCCTTCAAGCCGGTCCAGCGTCGCTTCCTCGGCGCGGTAATTGCCTTCGTTATGGGCGACGGGAATTCGCAGGACTTGATTGGCCGCATAATTGCGCGTGAAGACGGAATCGGTATCGGCGACGGTGACATGCACGTTCCGGCAGATGAATTTCAGCCCGGAATTGCGCATCAGAACGCCCGGCAGCAACCCGCATTCCGTCAGGATCTGGAACCCGTTGCAGATGCCCAGCACGGGCACGCCCTGCGCTGCCTTGGCGACGACATCGCGCATGATCGGGGATCGGGCCGCGATCGCGCCACCGCGCAGGTAATCGCCATAGGAAAAGCCGCCGGGCAATACGATCAGGTCGGTCGCGGGCAGCGCTGTATCGCGGTGCCAGACCATGTCGGCGGCTGTGCCGCAGGCGCGTTCCAGCGCCACCGCGGCGTCGCGATCACAATTCGCTCCCGGAAAAACCACAACCGCTGACTTCATGGCTGCAGTTCGATGTCGTAGTTTTCGATCACCGTATTGGCCAGCAGCCTGGCGCACATCTCCTCGACCTGGGCGCGGGCGGCATCGGGATCGGATTCGGCGATATCCAGTTCGATGAATTTTCCCTGGCGCACTTCGCCGATGCCGTTGAATCCAAGCGATTCAAGTGCATGGCCGATGGCCTTGCCCTGCGGATCCAGAACGCCTGATTTGAGTGTTATATGAACCTTGGCCTTCACGCTGCCTCCATACCCTGCCCCAAAGGGAGTTACTGGACCATGCGGGGTCCGTTGAGTTCGCCGCCGTCGGGCAGAACGCCGAGCCGCCGCGCCACTTCCTGGTAGGCTTCGGCGGCTTCGCCCAGATCTTCCCGGAAGCGGTCCATGTCCAGTTTTTCACTGGTCGTGCTATCCCAGAGACGGCAATTGTCCGGTGAAATCTCGTCCGCGAGGATGACACGCATATCGCCATTCTCATCGTAATAGCGGCCGAATTCCAGCTTGAAGTCGATCAACCGCATGCCGACGCCGAGAAAAAGGCCGGTCAGGAAGTCGTTGATCCGCAGCGACAGCGACAGCATGTCGTCGATGTCCTGGGGCATGGCCCAGCCGAATGCGGTAATATGCTCCTCTGAAACCAGCGGATTGCCGAGTTCCTGGTTCTTCCAGTAATACTCGGCGATCGAACGGGGCAGCTGCGTGCCTTCCTTGATCCCCAGCCGTTTGGCCATCGAGCCGGCCACGACATTGCGGATCACGACGCCGATGGGGATGATTTCGACCTCTCGGACGAGCTGTTCGCGCATGTTCAACCGCCGGATAAAATGATTCGGCACGCCGATTTCCTGCAGCCGGGACATCAGAAATTCTGAAATCCGGTTGTTGATGACGCCTTTTCCCGTAATTGTGCCGCGTTTCGTATTATTGAAGGCGCTCGCATCGTCCTTGAAATGCTGCACCAGCGTGCCGGGCTCAGGACCTTCGTAAATGTCCTTGGCCCTGCCTTCATAGATACGTCTGCGTTTGGCCATTAAATTGCGCCTAAGGGGAATTCGGACGCCGCGTCGCGTCAGGATGCGTCATATAGCAATTGCGTCGCCCCGGTACAACGAATCCCGGCTCGGGCGGCGTTTTGTCCCGATTTCTATCAAAAACCCCATCAACCCGGTTATTCGGGGAGAACCGATTCGAAAGGGACGTTATCCGGGCGCCCGGCGGAAAACCGCCATATCACCTTTGCGCCGGGTTCGTGGCGCGGCAGGGCGATCAGTGAACTGGAAACGGTTCCGTAGCCGCGGTCGGTCACGATGCACATGGTATCGTTGAACGGCGGAACTGCGTCTTCGTCGCAGGTGGCCAGCAGGCTTTCCCAGGCAGCCCAGTCGCCCGAATTCGGATCCGGCGCCGCTGCGGCGCGAAATTTCGGCAGAAACGTGCGGGTCCTGGGCGCGCCATGTTCGTTCAGATCCTGCGATGTGATGATCGAAACGCCTTCGGGGATCGGGTGCAGTTCCACGCGAAGGGCGCCGTTTCGCGCCGACAGCCAGTAGGCCTCCTGGTCATCGGCAACGACGAGATTGAAGCTGCGGAAGGCATGCGGGTCGATCTCGCTTAGCGCCTCGGCGGCATCACGGGCATCGGCATGATCCAGCGCATCAAGCACCAGTTCGCCCCGGCTGCGTTTGCCCGCCTCCGGGCCGAGCGAGCCGGTGCGGTTCAGGACGGCGGCGACAACGCCGTGGTCGTTGACGCCCAGCCAGCTGCCGCCGGACAACTGGTCCTGCCCGGCGACGGTTTCCGGCCGATCGGGCCAGTGGCGTCCGGGCGGAAGCCAGGGCCGGCCGGTCATTTCGTCCCGGTTGGCGGCAAGGATCAGCGGCCAGGCATGACCCGGTCGCCGAAGGATGACAGCGGTGCACATGATTGTCCGGATAGCACGGCGCGCACGATGGCGCTATTGCCGGGTGACGATTTCGCAAATTCGTCATTCAAGAACCGGTCTTGAGGCACTATATAAGAAGCTGAATCACGGCGCTCCGCGCGGGCAGGAAAAGAAAGTTGGTTTCATGACGCAATTCAATGATCGCGAAAAGACCTTTGAAAACAAACTGAAGCTCGACAAGGAGCTGGATTTCAAGGTGCAGGCGCGGCGCAACAAACTGTTGGGCCAGTGGGCGGCGACGCAACTTGGACTGGATGCGGCCAGTGCGAAAATTTACGCCAAGGAAGTTGTCATGTCGGATTTCGACGAACCCGGCGACGAAGACGTGTTGCGAAAGGTCCATGAGGATCTGAAGGGCAAGGGCGTGGAGACGTCGGAGCACCTTATCCGCAAGGAAATGGATCGCCTGCTTCTGGTCGCGCGCGATCAGGTGATGACAGAAACAAAATAGGCGCGGCGCGCCGGATTTTGGCGGCGCAAACGGTCAGCGTGTCCAGTCTGCCGCGGCGTCATGAATGCGAGATGCCGACGGCTACCGCGCCCAGCGCTGCGGCGCGCGAGGCTGGGTCCCGGATTTTCCGGGCCGCCCGGATCGCCAGCTCCACCTTGCCGATTTTTGCCGCGGCCTGTGCGACCAGCGTGAGCAAGCGGTTGCGCGGTGTCTGGCTCAGTCGGATCTCTGTGATGGCATCCGTATCGGGGATGCGTGACGCCGTGTTGAAAGCCTCCAGCAACCTGTCGGATGCAAGCAGCGCCTCGACGATACGGGCAACCGATCGCGGGTAGTCGGGGTCGCCGGACTTTCCCCAGGTGATCCGCGAGGCCGCGTCGATGACCTGGGTCGCCTTTTCCTTGTCGGCGTTTTGCGCAAGGGCCCGCGCCAGAAAGGTCAGCAGGCGGACCCGGCCAAGCCCGTCGGGCAGCGAATCGATCAGATTCCGGGCCCGATCAAACAGGGCTTGCGAGGTTTCGGGGTCGCCGACGAGAATTTGCGTGGCCAGCACGTCGTTGAGCGCCTGTTCCTGCAATTCCGGATCGGATGGTTCCCTGACCGGCTCCAACGCGCGGGCCAGCAGGGCGCTGGCTTCGGTATGTTCGCCGCGATTGCCCGTGGCAAGCGCAACCGGCGCGAAGATCAGGCCGCGCAGACCCAGATACGGGATGTAATCGGTCAGCTTCAGGGCATCGTCATATTTCTGCTGCTCGAGGAGCACGTGGCCCATTTTGGCCAGCGCCTCGGCTTGAGCCCGCTTCTTGCGAATAAGTCCCGCAGTCTTGAACGCGTCCGCCAGCCGGCCGGTACGCGCCTGTTCGACAACAAGGTGGGTCAGCAGGCTGTTCCGTAACGTCTCGTCCTCAATCCCTGTCGTGGTCTCTATGGCAAAGGTGAATAGCGTGACAGCGGCATCCATATTGCCGCCCTCGCCGATGGCGCGGGCAACGGATCCGAGCGCCCGGACGCGGCGCTCGGGATCGGCAATCGAGCGGACCAGCACCATGGCGCGGGTCTGGTCGCCAGCTTCGGTTTCCGCGGCGGCCAGTTCGGCCAGCGCCTGCTCGCGGCCGGTAAATTCGCTTTGCAGGATCATACGGCGGGCTTCGCTCAGCGTCGCGTCGGCCTGCTTTGTATCGCCAAGTCGGGTTTGCGCTTCGCCGATAATCAGCAGCAGCCTGGCGACTTCCGGTTCATCATCCTTGATGGTCCTGGTCTGCCGCGAGGCTTCGATCAGCGCGCCCTTGTTGCCTTTCGAGGTTTTGTCCTGCAGCGACGGGCGGCCGATTTCGAGCAGCGTTTCGATACGCAGCTTCGTATCCCGGATCAGTTTCGTCGTCGTCACGGCCCCGGCTTCATCGCCCAGGGCATTGCGGCGCACCGCGATTTCGCGAACAAGGTGCTCCGTTTCAGGATTCTCCCGCGCCTTTGCGGCGGCACCGATGGCGTCGTTCAGTGCGGCCAGGGCCTCGGTCTTGCGTTTCTTCTCAATCTGGTAGTCGGCAAGCTTGATGAGCGATGCGGCCTGCCAGTAACCGTCGGTGATCCGGCTGAGTTCCTTGGTGGCTTCCTGGAGATCGCCCCGGGCGAGTTCCGCCTGCACGAGCCCGGAAAGCGCTTCGCCCTGTTCTTCCGGTGTTTCCAGCGACAGTGCGGCCAGGCGGATCAGGATGAAGGGATCCTTGCGCGCTTCTTCGCTGATCGCGTCGAGCTGCGCCGCCGCCGGGGTGACGGCCGCGATCAGGCATAGCGCGACGGCGGCGCTACGCAGTATCGAAGACGCGGCTGAAGATCGTATCGACATGTCTGGTGTGATATTCGAGGTCGAACAGAGATTCCAGGGTTTCGGAGCTAAGGTATTTGCCGATTTCCGCATCGGCCTTGAGCTGGTCGAGGAACGACAGGTGGTCGCGCCAGGCATCCATGGCGTTGCGCTGGACCACCCGGTAGGCGTCCTCGCGGCTCATGCCCGCCTGAGTCAGTTCCAGCAGCACGCGCTGCGAATTGTGCAACCCGCCCATCTGGTTGAGGTTGCGTTCCATCTGTTCGGGGTAGACGACCATCTTGTCGATCATCCCGGTCAGGCGGGACAGGGCGAAGTCGAGCGTCACCGTCGTATCGGGACCGATCATGCGCTCGACGGAGGAATGGGAAATATCCCGCTCATGCCAGAGCGCGACATTTTCCAGTGCCGGGGTCACCGCGGAGCGGACGATCCGTGCCAGCCCGGTCAGGTTTTCCGACAGCACCGGGTTGCGCTTGTGCGGCATGGCGGACGAGCCTTTCTGGCCCGGCGAAAAGAACTCTTCGGCCTCCCGCAATTCGCTGCGCTGCAGGTGCCGGATTTCGATGGCGACGTTTTCGATCGACGATGCGATCACGCCCAGCACGGCGAAGAACATCGCGTGGCGGTCGCGCGGGATGACCTGCGTCGACATCGGTTCTACCGTCAGCCCCATTTTCGCGGCAACATGCGCTTCGACAGAGGGATCGATATTGGCGAAGGTACCGACGGCGCCGGAAATGGCGCAGGTGGCGATTTCCGCCCGGGCAGCGACGAGCCGGTCCCGGCCGCGCTTGAAGGCCGCGTAATGTCCGGCCAGCTTCAGCCCGAAGGTCGTCGGTTCGGCATGGATCGCGTGGCTGCGACCGATGGTAATCGTGTATTTGTGTTCTTCCGCCCGGCGCTTCAGCGCGGCCAGCAGCGCATCCATGTCCGCCAGCAGGATATCGCTGGCGCGGGCCAGTTGCACCGCAAGGCAGGTATCCAGCACGTCGGACGAGGTCATGCCCTGATGCAGGAAACGGGCTTCTTCGCCGACATGCTCTGCGACATTGGTCAGGAAGGCGATGACGTCATGCTTGGTTTCGCGTTCGATTTCGTCGATCCGGTCGATTTCGAAGGCGCCGCGCGCCCAGACCGCCTTCGCTGCGGATTCGGGAACGACCCCCAGTTTCGCCTGCG
>JAQCHR010000162.1 GCA_027619655.1 Pseudomonadota bacterium | reverse complement strand
CAGGCTTCCAACCCGCCAGGCTGCACCGCCGTCCACTGGCCGTCATTCCGGAATTTGAAGCGGAATTCGGTATTCAGTGCATCGACGGTATATTCAAGGCCACCGGACATAAGCGCCTTGAGCTCTGTGTTGTCGAGCCGGCGCCCTTCCGCGCTGGCAGGCAATACCGCAAACGCAGCAGCAAAAAACGCAATAACGGTTGCAACAAGTCTGGCCAAGAATACCTCCGAAATACCGATTGAGGCCAGCATAGCACCCAATGGCCGCCATGCGCCATCAGGGGACGCGAAAGAGCGCCCCATTGCCGCTCACTCCACCATATGCCTAAAATATTCACCGAACGTCGACACGTTTCCACACCATCTTTGGGAGGATGAGGATCATGGAGTACAAGCGCGTTTCCGCCGATTGCCATATCGACCTGTGCTGGATGCCGCCGGACCTGTTCGTAACCGAGGCGCGGCCGTCTATGAAAGACCGCATGCCCTATGTCACCGATGGGCCGGACGGCCCCTTCTGGACCTGTAAGAACGGAACCTCATTCGGATTGAAGAACGGGCTGGGCCCGGCGGGCGTCAAATATGTGCCGGGCACCCATGCACGGGCCGACCTGATGGCCGCGACGAACCTTTATGAAGATGGCAAGAAGGATATCCGCCGCGTTTCCGACCCGCATCTGCGGGTGAAGGACATGGAAATCGACGGCGTCGATGCCGAAGTGCTTTACGGCATCCTGGGCGCCGCCAGCAAGCTGGCGGACCATGAGGCCGCAAACGAGATGTATCGCATCTACAACGACTGGCTGTCGGATTTCTGCACGCATTATCCGGACCGGCATATCGGGCTGGCCTGCCTGCCCTATGGCGATATCGACGCGGCGGTGCAGGAAATCTATCGGGTCAAGAACGAACTGAACCTGCGCGGGGTCGAACTGTCCTGTTCCTGGGACATGGAGCCGATGTACCATCCCTGCTGGGAACCGCTGTGGCAGGCGATGGACGATGTCGATATGCCGCTGCACTTCCATACCTTTCCGGCACTGGATCCAGCGAAGCGCGTCGGGCTGGACAAGCAGAGCGCGCGCGCCGCGACCTTCACCGTCGTCTCCGGCTTCCAGATGAACTTGGTCAACATCATTGCTGCGATCATCGGCAAGGGGGTGCTGGAACGCTATCCAAAGCTGCGCATCGCGCTGGGCGAAAGTGGGATCGGATGGCTGCCCTATGCGCTGGACCGGATGGATTTCGAATGGGAAGACCGATTCCATGACCTTGGCCTCAAAATGAAGCCGAGCGACTACTGGCGCCGCCAGTGCAAGGCGACCTTCCAGTTCGATACGATCGGCACCAAGCTGGTGGACGATATCGGCGTTGAATCGCTGATGTGGGGATCGGATTATCCGCATGGCGACGGGGTGTGGCCGGAATCGGACAAATACATCGCCGAACAGTTTGGACACCTGCCACCGGACGTGGTGCAGAAGATCACCTGTGACAACGCGGTTGATTTTTACAGGCTGAAAGGCTGACGCGGCGTATGACCCTGGGACAACGGATCGCCGCGCTGGAAGCGCGTGCGGAAATCGACCGCCTGATCACCCGCTACGCCCGCGCGGTGGACGAGGATATCGACGCGGAACTGCACGCGATCTACGCCGAGGATGCGGTATCGGAAATCATCCCGTGGTCCGGTAAACCCGCGGTCGGGCGCGCGAAGGTCGTCGCGTCCTTCCGGGACTACATGTCGAAATTTGCCAACCGCAAGCGCTTCATCGTCAACCGGGTGATCGACGTGACCGGTGATGACACCGCGACCGGCTGGGCCAACTGGTTCGTCATGCAGGCCGGCGCCGGCGAATCCTATGTCGGCTGGGGCAGCTACGACTGGCAATTCCGCCGCAATGCGGGCATATGGGAAATCACGAAAATGGTCATCACGGTCGATTGCATGACGACGAAGGACAAGGGCTGGGCCGACCTGGAATCCCTGGTCGCGGCCTATCCGGACTGATCGGGCGCAACGAAAAACGGCGACCCCGGTAGGATCGCCGTGTCTCGATATTCAGTTATTTACTGGGTCCGCGGGACGGCTTGATCCCAACCTGGATTACCGCTGCTTCAGGCCGCGCGACGCACCGAAGCACGGGCGGGCGTCTTGCGGCTCACGGCGGCAACCTGGCGGGGGGATACAACCTTACGGACCGGCTTTTTTGCAGCGGTCTTGGCGGTTGCGGTCTTCTTGGCAACAACCTTCTTCACTGCGGGTTTCTTCGCAACCGGCTTCTTCGCGACAGCCTTCTTCACCGCCGGCTTCTTGGCGGCGGCCTTCTTGGCCACGGCTTTCTTCGCGACCGTCTTGGCGGCGACGGCCTTCTTGGCGACCGTCTTGCGCCACCGGCTTCTTCGCAACGGCCGTCTTCACCGCCGGCTTCCTGACAGCGGCCTTTTTCGCGACAGACTTCTTCGCGACCGTCTTGCTGGCAACCGCCTTCTTGGCGGCAACCTTCTTTGCAACCGGTTTCTTCGCGACGGCCTTCTTCACGGCCGGCTTCTTCGCAACGGTCGTCGCGGCGGCTGTCCGGGTTCGGGCGGCGGGACGTCGGGCCGCCGTTTTCGCGGCAGGTTTACGAGCAGTACTGGGTTTCTTTGCAGTCGTCGTTGTGGTCGCCATTGGTTCTCTCGCTTTCTGGATAGAGTGGTCAAAAACGTTCCGGTCGCCCCGGCGGCATCAATACTGGCCGTATTGGTAACGGAATAAAGTTAACGAAAGGTAATTAACCAAATGCTGCTTCCGCTGACTGAATAATGCCAAATATCGGCCTGCGAATTTTTCAGTAACGGTGACATGAAACCGTCGGGAGGGGGCGTCCCGTCGATTGCCAAGCACCGCCGCGCCATACTAGAATTTGGCGTTATCCACACCGCCCGGGAGGCATGGTCATGAACGAATTGCTCGCCAGAACCGATTATTACGACTTACCGGCCCAGGACGCAGAGCAGGAACTCCGCGTGCAACTGGCTGCCGCGTACCGGCTGGTCGATCATTTCGGCTGGACCGAACTGATCTACGGCCATCTGACCGCGCGCGTACCGGGACCCGAACCGCATTTCCTGATCAATCCCTACGGATTGAATTATGACGAGATCACCGCCTCGAACCTCGTCAAGATCGACTGCGACGGCAATATCGTGGAACCCAGCGACTACCCGATCAACCATGCGGGCTTCGTCATTCATTCCGCCGTGCACATGGCCAATTCGACCGAGCACAAATGCGTCATGCACACGCACACCCGCGCCGGCATGGCTGTCGCGGCGCTGAAGGGCGGGCTGCTGCCGGTTTCCATGTTCGCGACGATCTTCCACAACAAGCTGTCCTATCACGATTACCAGGGACCGAGCCTGGATACGGATGAACGCGAGAGCCTTCTCGAGCATCTGGGCGAGAACAAGGCCATGATCCTGCGCAACCACGGCCTGCTGACCACGGGCCGCACCGTGCCGGACGCCTTCCTGCGCCTGTACCGGCTGGAACGCGCCTGCCAGATCCAGCTCGATGCCGCGGCGGCCGGCGAAATGATCGTGCTCTCCGATAACGAGGCCCAGTCTTCCGGTGCGGGCATCGACGGTTTCATGGAAAGCAACAACGAAGGTTCGGGCATCGGCGCGATGGAATTCGCGGCGCTGATGCGCAAGCTGGACAGAATAGACCCGTCCTACCGCCACTAGCGGCAACCGGGTCAGGCGGCGCCGTTCGGGAGGAACGGCGCCGTTTCCATTTTTGAATCTGACCACCAGGGAGCAACGCAGATGCCGGAATCGGTGTGGCTGCATTACGACCAGAAAGCGCTGGACGACCAGTACAACCAGCGCATCCTCGTACCCAACGCCAATGAATATATGGCCCGCCACGGCGTGCTGAGCGCGCAGGTCCGGAACGAACTGGAATGCCGGCTGGACGTACCCTATGGCCCGTCCGACGACGAGAAGGTCGATATTTTCCCCGCCGCGCAAAAGGGCGCGCCGCTGGTCGTCTATTTCCATGGCGGCGCCTGGACCCGCTGGCACAAGGACAATAACAGCTTCCAGGCGCCGCATTTCGTCAAGGCCGGGGCCATGTTCGTTCCGGTGAATTTCGCGCTCGTCCCGCAGGTACCGCTGGAGGAACTGGTGCGCCAGTGCAAGGCGTCGGTCGCCTGGGCCTACCATCATGCGGCGGAATTCGGCGCCGACCCGGACAAGCTGTATGTTGCAGGGCATTCCTCCGGCGCACATGTGGTCGGCCTGATCGCCGTGACCGACTGGGCACAGGAATACGGCCTGCCCGCCGATGTCATCAAGGGCGCCTATGCGGCCAGCGGCATGTACGATCTGAGACCGGTGCGGCTGTGTTCGCGCCAGGAATACCTGAACCTGGACGCCGGGGCCGAAAGCCGGCTCAGCGCCATGCGGCATATCCCGGACCGCATGCCGCCGATGGTGATTGCCTATGGCGAAGGCGAGCAGAAGGAATTCCGCCGGCAGTCGAAGGATTGGGCAAAGGAGTTGCGCAGGCTGGGCCATCCGGTCGTCGCCGAACTCGACCTGCCCGGGTTGCATCATTTCGAGGTCGCCGAACAATTCGCCAATCCGGACGGTCCGCTATTGCAGGCGATCTTCCGGGATATGGGACTGCGCTAGATTTCAGGAACAGGAAACGGAATCATGAAAGTCGGAATATGCGGAATCGGCAAGATGGGCGCGGCGATGGCCGGGCGACTGGTCGAGGTCGGGCATGACGCCATCCTCTGGAACCGGACCCGCGCGCGGGCGGATGCGCTGGCGGGTCCGGGCATCACTGTTGCCGACAGCGCGGCATCGCTGGCGCGACAGGCCGATGCCGTCATCTGCATGTATCTGGACGAAGGCGCACAGGATGGCGTCTATGGCGGCGAATCCGGGCTTTGCGCCGGGCTGACCGCGGCCCATCTGGTCATCGATATGAGCACGGTAAAACCGGAAGGCGCGGGCGCCGCGGCCGAACGGGTCGGCGCAACCGGCGCGGATTTCATCGAATGCCCGGTCGGTGGCACGGTCGCCCCGGCGAAGACCGGCAAGCTGCTGGGCATGGCGGGCGGGACGCAGCAGGCCTTCGAACGGGCGAAGCCGTTGCTGGAGCAGCTCTGCCGCCGGGTCGAACATGTCGGCCCCGTCGGCACGGGATCGGCGATGAAGCTGGCAATCAACCTGCCGCTCGCCGTCTACTGGGAAGCGCTGGGCGAGGCGCTGTCCATCGCGGTCGCCTCGGGCGTTGATCCGGACCTTGCCGGCGACATCCTGGGCGACAGTTCGGGCGCCGCCTCGGTCGCCAAACCGCGCATTCCCATCATCGTCGCCGCGATCCGGGGCGAGATGCCGGGCGCACCCGCCTTCGACCTGTCCGGCATGGCCAAGGACCTGCGGCTGATGCAGGAACACGCCGCCTCGCTCGGCTTCGAGGTGCCGGCTGCCGCCGCCGCGCGGGGCGCGTTCGAAGCCGCCGCAGCCGATGGCAGGGCTGAACGCGACGCGATCCTGCAGGCCGCCTGGAAATGCCGGAACAGCACGGAGCGATGACGCATCGGGCGATGGTGGAGCGCTTCATTGCGCTTGCCGTATTCTTACTATTGATATTGCAGTTGGCCTCTTCGCTCTTTGCGCAAAACCTCTCCGAGCGAGAAAATGAAAGCGTTGATAAGTATCTGAAAATGGCCAAGGAAGGTGATGCGCGAGCGCAATATCTCGCCGGTCTACTTCATGAGAACGGCCTCAGCGGGTTTCCAGTCGATTTGGACGAGGCGGTAAAATGGTTCGGTCTTGCTGCCGAGCAAGGCGAATTCAGAGCACAGTTTTCGCTTGGAGAAATGTATGCCGATGGGCGCGGTGTCCCGCAGGATTTCAAAGCCGCAGCAACGTGGTTCCGGCGGTCTGCCGAACAGGGAAATGCCTGGGCGCAGACGGCACTTGCCCATCTCCTGACACTTGGCCAAGGGACGGTTCAGGATTTTTCCGAAGCGGCGCGCTTATTTCAAGAGGCTGCCAATCAAGGATATGGCAAAGCGCAGGCGGGACTCGCTGGACTGTTTGCGTCGGGCCATGGAGTGCCTCAAAACGATACGATGGCAATTATGTGGGCTGAGCTGGCGGCAAATTGTATAACGCTCGAACAAGGTGGCTATTCCGTGGAATTCTCAAAAACCTTCACGAACCGCGTTACGGCGGAAGTCGTCTCCGAAGGAAAACGTCTCGCTCGCGAGAGCGCAAGCAAGCATGGTTGCCTAGGGTGGCGGGCAAGGTAATCTACAACAGACGCCTTATTCGCATTAAATGTTTAGTCTCCGAATTTCCCACTCCCCCGCAAATCGAGCGTCACCTCGACCGCCGAAGCATCCTCGATGAATTTCCTGCTGAAGCCCAACCGTTCCGCCAGCGACAGCATGGTGCGATTTTCTCCCATCACCTGCCCGATCATTGCCGCCGTGCCCCGGCCCCGGCTGTAGCGGATCATTTTTTCCAGCATCGTCCGGCCGAGCCCCCGGCCCTTGAGGTCGGAGCGGATCACGATGGCGAATTCGCAGCGTTCGTTGTCCGGGTCGGTGATCGTGCGGACAACGCCGAGGGTTTCGGGCTTGCCGTCCGGCGACGCCGCCGTTGCGATGAAGGCCATTTCCCGGTCGAAATCGATCTGGGTCAGCCGCGCCATCTGGCTGTGCGGCAGCGGGCCGACCTGCCCGAAAAACCGGAAGCGGATATCTTCCGATGAGAGCTTAGACAGGAAGGCGTAATGTTCCGCCTCGTCCTCGGGCCGGATCGGGCGGACCAGCGCCTTGCGCCCGTCGCCCAGGGTCACAGATTCTTCAAGTTCCTCGGGATAGGGGCGGATCGCGAGCCGCCGCATGCCGTCTTTCGCTACTGCAATCCCGATCCGGGCGTCGAGCGCGAGCACGCCCTTCTCGTCTACCAGCAGCGGGTTGATATCGACCTCGGCAATTTCCGGGATGTCGACAATGAGCTGGGACAGTTGCATCAGCGTAAGGCAGAGCCGGTCCATATCGACCGGCGGCTGGTCCCGGTAGCCGTGCAGCAGGCGCGAGATGCGGGTGCGCTCGATCAAGGTCGCGGGCCAGTTTCATGTTGAGCGGCGGCAGGGCCACGGCGCTGTCGGCGATAACCTCCACCGCCGTACCGCCATGGCCGAACAGGATCACCGGACCGAAGACCGGGTCGCTGGTCACGCCCAGCACCACCTCATGTGCCCCGGGTCGGTTCACCATCTGCTGCACGGTAAAGCCCTGGATGCGCGCATCCGGCGCGCGCGCCGCCACATTGGCCAGCATGGTCCGGCCCGCGGACAGCACCGCGTCGCGCGAATCCAGATACAGGTCGACGCCACCGACATCACTCTTGTGGGTAATGTCTTCGGAATAAATCTTGAGCGCGACGGGAAAGCCCATGGCCGCCGCTTTTTCCGCCGCTTCCTCCGGCGTGCCGGCAATATGCGTTTCAACCGTCGGCACGCCGTAGGCCGCCAGCACGGCCTTGGCTTCCGGTTCGGTCAGCATGGCCGATCCTTCGGCGAGCCGCCCTTCGATGATCAGGCGGGCGGTCTGGGTGGCACGGGTGAAGCCGCTCGGCGCCGTCGGCGGTGTTTCCATCAGGATTTCCTGGCTGCGCTGATAGTTCACCAGATGCATGAAAGCCTGCACCGCCTGCCGGGGTGTTTCATATGTCTGGATACCGGCATGGCGGAACAGCGGCCGCGCGGGTCCGACAGCCTGC
>JAQCHR010000161.1 GCA_027619655.1 Pseudomonadota bacterium | reverse complement strand
GTTCACGAAGGTCATTCGAATACGGTCGTGTCATGCCTGCTGACCTCCTTCGGCAGCAGACTATTTGAATCACGATTCGTTCCTGCTGGGAATCCCTTACGATTCAATCAAGACAAGAAACGCTCTAGGCCCGATTGTCACAGTTCCGCAGTTTTCCCGGCGTGTGGCGGCGGATAACCGGTGCTCAGTCGCCTTCACGCCGCCAGGCGATGGCGGTTGCGCCCAGCGCCAGCAGAAGGACCAGCAGCGCCGGTAATAGCGGCAGCGTTGTCAGTCCGGTGACGATGTAGTCGCCATTGGCAACAAGCCCGATCCAGTTGCGGCCTGACGTATCCCGTTCCGGCGCGACTAGGCGCAGGTTCGGGACGCCGTCCGCGAGCCAGCGAATGGCGCTGCCGGTAGCTTCTACGGTGGGTGTCAGGGGTTCCGGCGATGCCAGGACATCGCTGAACTCCAGCGGGTTCAGCGCGCCGACCGCCGCCATGAAAACAGCCGTTCCATCGCTGACCCGGTATAACCCGTTTTCCGAAACGGGCAGCGATCCCGTAAAGACGCCGTCTCCTGTGCGCTCCATCGGTACGGTCGCGGTGGCGCCATCCGGGCCGGTGACCTCGACCGGGCGGGATTCGTCGTCGATATTCCGGCGGGTAATTTCCAGGGCGTCGCCGCGAACGGCGGCGCGAAGGTCGTTTTCCTCCAGTTCCGGCTCTTTCATCAGCCAGTGGGAAACCCGGCGCAGCAGTTCCGCCTGCGGCCCGCCCCCTTCGAATCCACGCGCCCAAAGCCAGATATGGTCGCTGTTGACCTGCGCGACCCGCCCCTTGCCGTACCGGTCAAGGATCAGCAGCGGCCGGCCATTCGCGCCATCCATCAGGACCTGCCCCCGTTTGACGGCGACATCGACCTGGCGGAACCAGCGGCCCCAGTTTCCCTCACCTGATGTCGCATCGGGACCAATCGTCCGGACGCCGCCGGGCAGGTTTGCGGTTACCGGGTGGCGCAAGCCGATACGGGTCGTGGCGGGCCTGTAGCCGCGGGTGATGACGTCACCGGTCGGTTCGCCCGGAAGCACGGCGCCCAGCGGCGTGCGGTAGATGCTGAAGGGGCCGGCGAAGCTGGGGCCCGCCGCTTCCAGCAGTGCGCCGCCCGCGGCCACGTAATCGACAATATTCTGCAGGTAGATCGACGGCAGCACGCCGCGCCGGCGGTACCGGTCCAGAATGACAAGATCGAATTCCGCGAGCTTGACCTCGAACAGTTCCCGGGTCGGAAAGGATATCAGCGACAATTCGTCAATCGGCGTGCCATCCTGCTTTTCCGGTGGCCGCAGGATCGTGAAATGCACCAGGTCTACCGATGGGTCGGATTTCAGCAGGTTGCGCCAGGTTCGCTCTCCCTCATGCGGTTCGCCGGAAACCAGCAGCACGCGCAGACGGTCGCGAACGCCATTGATCGAAACGACCGCGCGATTGTTGATTTCGGTCAACTCGTCGGGAATGGCATCGACCGCAAGTTCGAAGACGGTGTGCCCCGCATGGTCCAGCGTGAATTCGAGTGTGTTCTCCTCGCCCACCGGTGCCGAAACGACAATGTCGTCGCCGCCGTCGCGCCGGATTCGCAAAGTGGCGGCGGGTTCGGGGGCGGCGGTATTGTCCTCGATCCGGATGGTCATCTGCATTTGCTTGCCGACGATTCCGAACGTCGGCGCCTTTACGATGACCAGTCGCCGGTCCACCTCGTCGCGCTGGCCGGTCAGCAGCACATGCAGCGGGCGCGGCAGGGTCCCTGCCTCCGGATTCGGCAGCGCATCGTGTACCTGCCCGTCGGTCAGCAGGATCGCACCGGCAACACGGCGCTCCGGCACGTCGCTGAGTGCACGCCGCAACGGGTCCATAAGCCGCGTTCCCTGGTTTTCAGAATCCAGCCCTTCCTTGCCGACATGGATGACGCGGAGGTCCAGTGTCGCCCGCAGGGTGTCTGCTTCCGCCCGGATTTTTTCCAGCGCCGCCGCCGTCCGCTCCGGACGGTCGCCGATGCGCTGGCTGGCCGATTCATCGACGACGACGACAGCGACGTCACGCAGCGGTTCGCGCTGTTCGTTGACCAGCGAGGGGTTCAGCAGGGTCGCGATCAGCGCGGCGAAGGCGATGCTGCGCCACAGCGATCCCCTGGCGCGGGCGTAGAAGCCGGCGCCGCTAACCAGCAGGGCGACGGCGCCCAGCGCGGCGATCAGCATCCAGGGCAGCAGGGGCGCGAATTCAATGCTGGTTCCCGCCATCGGTCAGTTCCCCAGCCGTTCGAGGATCGCCGGCACATGGACCTGGTCCGATTTGTAATTGCCGGTCAGCGTGTACATCACCAGGTTGACGCCGAACCGGTAGGCCATTTCGCGCTGCCGCGCACCGCCGGGGACGACCGCGAACATCGCCTGGCCCCTGTCGTCCACGGCCCAGGCCGACGCCCAGTCATGGCCGCCGATGACGATGCTGGACACGCCGTCATTGACGCTGCTGCCCGGTCGTTCGACCCAGACCTGGCCGCCGGTCCAGCGGCCGGGAAAATCCTGCATCAGGTAGAACGCCTTGGTCAGCACATGGTCCGGCGGTACGGGTGTCAGGGGCGGAATCGCGATATCCCTGGTCAATTGCTGCAGGACCGCGGTATTGGCGCCGCTGCTCGAGGGATCCTGCAGGTCGAACAGGATGGTTCCGCCAGTTGCCAGGTAACGGTTCACGCGGCCGGTGGCTTCCGGCGACAGGGGCGCCTGCCGCGCCGTGACCGGCCAGTAGATCAGCGGGAAAAACACGATGGGATTGCGTTCGAGGTCGACCCCGATGGGCGTCGATGCTTCGATCGCCGTGCGGCGGTTCAGCGTCTCGGTCAGCCCGACCAGCCCGCGCAGGCTGGCCGTATCGATTGCGGCGTCACCCGTTATTACATAGGCAAGCTGCGTGTCCAGGGTCGCTTTCAAGGCAAAGGCGTCCGCCGTATCCTGCGCCTGCGCCTCATTGCCCGGAAGGGAAGCGGCGAGCGTTGCGAATACGGCGATCCCGGCGGCAGCCGCCCGGCGGCGCGGCAACAGTCCGCGCATGGCAAGCGTCGCGATGGCGTCGATCAGCAGCAGGACAAGCGCCGCGGCAAGCAGCCACGGCTTGAAATCGAATTCTTCGGTCCGGGCGTACCCCGTTTTTTCAACCCCGCTCGGCAGTGTTTCCAGAACCGCCAAAGGTCCGGCCTGCGGTCCGAAGTTGAGCGCGCGGCGCGTGGAGGCGTCGCCATACAGGCCCGGCGGGGTGGTTGGTCCGACGCGGGTTTCGGTGAACTGGCCGGCGCTGATGGCGCGGGTCGCGGGGCCGGCGTCGGCGGGATGGCCGAACCCGTCGATCAGTTCCAGCGGCGCCAGCAGCCGGTCGCCCAACCCGGCGCCCGCGACGCCGCGGCTCGTCGATACGACCCGCTGCATCATTTCCACGAACAGGCCGGACAGCGCCAGGTTGGACCAGGCGGCATTGGAGGTCGTGTGCACGAGAACCAGCCAGCCGTCGCCCTGCCGGGATGCGGTCACCAGTGGCGTGCCATCCGTTAGCCGCGCCCAGGTCTTTTCGCCAAGGGTCAGGGACGGCTCGGCCAGCACCTGCCGGTATATCGTCACGTCGTCCGGGAGATTCAGATCGTAGAACGGGCTTT
Source organism: Pseudomonadota bacterium (assembly GCA_027619655.1). GTDB lineage: Bacteria > Pseudomonadota > Alphaproteobacteria > UBA8366 > MarineAlpha4-Bin1. Next base: position 4,140 of record JAQCHR010000161.1, on the reverse strand, counting down.
CCCGGTCAAACGGCGCCAGGCGCGCGGGTTCGGTCCACAGCATGGCGCCGCCAAGCGTCCGCCCGCCCCGGCGCAACGGAACCGGCACCATCTGATCGTCTGTGTCCTGCGCCAGCCGCGGCCCGGCGAAACGGAGCAGCAACCCGCCCGCCGATGCCCAGGTGTCGAGCCGCTGGCGCTCGGCGGGTTCGAGCGGCGCACCGTCGGGCAGGATGATGACCGCAAGCTTGCCGTCCAGCAGGGTTTCAACCGTGCCGCGCCGGATATCGCTGAACGGCAGCAGCGCGCGTTCGACATAATACAGTTCCGACAGCAGGTTGGGGCCATCGTCCAGCGGCGTTTCCGACACCAGCCCGACCGGCCGGCGCCGCCAGCGTGTATCCAGCAGCGCCGTTGCCCCGGCGGTGGTTTCGCCTTCGATCTCCAGCCGGGCCACCGCGTTGCGCAGTTCCAGCGGCAGATCGAGCGTCGCTGTCGCCGTTGCCGTCTCCGGATCGAAGGCCAGGGTCTGGCGGGCGATCAGCCGGCCGTCTTCGCCGAGCGCGCGGATCGTCGCCGGCGCCGGACCGTCGCCCGTGGCCCGTTTCACGCTCACGATGAACTGGCTGTCGCCGGGTTCGGGCGGCAGAAGCAGCCGGGGGGTGCTGTCCGGCACCCGGACCGTGAGCGGGCCAAGACGCTGCAACTGCCCGGCCAGTTCGCCGACAGCTTCATCATCCAGCCCGTCGCTCAGCCAGTATATTGCGGCGGCGCTGTCCACCCCGATGGCCTGAACGGCCTGTGCGGCGGCCTTGCGGTCCGTCGCCCAGGGCTTGGGTTCGATGGCGGTGACGGCGTTGCGGGCATCCTCGGGGCGCAGCAGCCCGCTGGCTTCCGGCGCCGCGCCGCGCTCCGTCGCCGCTGTTGTCAGGATGATGACAGCGCGCCCTTCGCGGTCGGCCTGGATGATCGCCTGGTCCGCCACCGCCTGGCGTGCGGGCCAGTCCCGGGCGGCGGCCCAGCCGTCGTCGATCACCAGCACGATCGGCCCCTGCCGCGTCAGGTTCGCGCCCGGATGCAGCAGCGGATGCGCCAGGCCCAGGATCAGCAGCGCCGCGGCAAGCAGGCGCAGGATGATGAGCCATAGCGGCGCCGTATCCGGCGTTTCATCTTCGCTGCGCAGGCCGAACAGCAGCCGGATCGCGGGAAACCGGACCGATTTCGGCGACGGCGGCGTGAAACGCAGCAACCACCAGAGGACCGGCAGCGAAGCCAGCGCCGTCAGCAGCCAGGGTGTTGCGAATGCGAAGGCGCCAATTTCCAGCACCGTCTCAGATCCTCTGCGTGTTGGGCGCCAGCGCGGCGTAAAGCGTCAGCAGCGCCGATTCCGGCGAATGATCGGTTTCATGTCGCAGATAGACCCAGCCGGCGCGCCGCGTCAGTTCCTGGAGGCTGGCGCAGTGCCGTTCAAACCGCGACCGGTACTCCTCGCGCGTCGCCTCGACACGGCCGAGCAACGTATTGCCTTCGTTTTCGAAGCCTTCGAACCGGACCCGGCCGCGAAAGGGCAGCCCGCGCTCCGCCGGATCGATCACTTGCACCAGCAGGCCCGAAACGCCGCGTGACGCCAGTGCCGAAACCCGGTCATGGACCTCTTCCGGGGCGGCGAGAAAATCGCCGAACAGGATAACCTGGGAATAGCGGGGCAGTGGTTCGAAGGGCGGCAGCCCGGTTTCGCTGCCCGCACCGCGCGCGATCATTTCGGCCAGTTGGTCGTAGCCCCGGCGTCCCATGCCTGCGCGCCTGCCACCGCCCAGCAGCGTAAAGCGCTCGCCGGCTCGCATCAGCAGCGACGCGGTGGCGAGCAACAGCAGGTCGGCGCGTTCCGCCTTGGTCGGGAGTTGCCGGTCCGAGCTGTAATGCATCGATGGCGACGTATCGCGCCACAGCCAGGCGGTCTGCGCGGCTTCCCATTCATTTTCCCGGACGAAGTAATGCCGTGATTTTGCCGATTGCCGCCAGTCGATGGATGTGGCCGCATCGCCGGTCTGGTAGCGCCGGAACTGCCAGAACGTTTCGCCCTGGCCGACGCGCCGGCGCCCGTGCACGCCCTGCGCCACGGTCGCGGCGACCCGTTCCGCCGCGATCTGCAATGGCGGCAGCCGGCCCGAGGCCCGTTCCGCCTCGTGCTGCAGCCGAAGTTGCCGTTCGGTGGCTGTCCTGTCGCTTTGCGGCACGGGTTTCGGTGTCCGGTCCCGGTCAGCGCAGCGGCGCGCATAAAAGGTCGATCACCGAATCCAGCGTCACCCCTTCGGCGCGGGCGGCGAAATTAAGCGCCATGCGGTGCCGCAGCACCGGGTTCGCCAGCGCCAGGACGTCATCGACCGACGGGGCCAGCCGCCCGTCGATCAGGGCGCGGGCGCGGCACGCCAGCATCAGCGCCTGGCTGGCGCGGGGTCCCGGTCCCCAAGAAACATGATCGACGACCGCGGGGATGTTGCTGATTTCCGGGCGACCGGCGCGCACCACCCGCAGGATGGCGTCGACCACATGCTCGCCAACCGGCAGGCGCCGGACCAGCCGTTGCGCGTCCATCAGCGATTTCGCGGAAAAGACCGCTTCCGCCCGGTTCTGGGTGATGCCGGTGGTCGCCAGCAGCATCTGGCGCTCATCCGCGTCGCCGGGATAGCCGACATCGATTTCCAGCAGGAACCGGTCGAGCTGGGCTTCCGGCAGCGGGTAGGTGCCTTCCAGTTCCAGCGGATTCTGCGTCGCCAGCACGTGGAACGGTTCCGGCAGGGGCAGGCTTTTTCCGGCAATGGAAACCTTGCGTTCCTGCATCGCCTGCAGCAGGGCCGATTGCGTGCGCGGGCTGGCGCGGTTGATTTCGTCCGCCATCAGGACCTGGCAGAATACCGGCCCCTCGATAAAGCGGAAGGCGCGCCTGCCTGTTTCGTCCTCTTCCAGGACTTCGGAGCCCAGGATATCGGCCGGCATGAGGTCCGGGGTAAACTGGACCCGGTTGTCGTTCAGGCCGAGCACCGTTCCCAGCGTTTCCACCAGCAGCGTTTTCCCCAGGCCGGGAACGCCGATCAGCAGCGCGTGGCCGCCGGACAGCAGGGTTGTAAGCGTCAGGTCGATGACATCCGTCTGACCATAAATGACGCGACCGATGTTTTCCCGGGCAGAAGTCAGCCTTTCGCCCAGTTTTTCGATCTCGTCGGCAAGGTTTTCGGGTACGCCGCCGTCTGTAGTACTGGCATCGGACAGGCTCAAGGCTTATCTCCTATGGTATGTCAGCCATATACTAACATGGCGGGGGTCGGAGCAGCATGCAATCTCGTAATCCGGGCGTTCTCGAAAAAATGATCGCGGGCGGATTTCGTCCAGACGATGCACAGGAATCCGGCAATTTTGAGATGCGGATTGCCCGCGATGGCACCTGGTACCATCAGGACAGGCCAATCCGCCGCATGGCGCTGGTCAAATTGTTTTCCACCGTGCTGCGGCGCGACGATGCGGGGGGCTACTGGCTGGCGACACCGGTGGAGCAGGGCCGGATCGAGGTGGAGGACGCGCCCTTTACCGCCGTCGAACTGCAGGCGGATGGCAGCGGGCGAGACATGACATTGACCTTTCGTACCAATCTGGACCAAATGGTGACGGTGGATGCTGCGCATCCGATCCGTGTGGCGGAGGACGCGGTGACCGGGGAACCGACGCCCTATGTTCTGGTGCGCGACAATCTTGAAGCGCTGATTGTTCGTTCGGTATTCTACGAACTGGCGGAGCTTGCCGAGGAACAGGCCGGTGATGACGGTCCGGAAATGGTCGTGTGGAGCGGGGGCGTGCCTTTCGTCCTGGGACCGGCGGATGACGGTAATGAGGAAGGATGACGCCGGAATGCTGCGGCAACGGATTACCGAACGGTTTGCGGCGCTGAACGCCGCCAAACGCCCGGCCGGCGAGGATAAGGCCGTGCGCTGGTCGGGGTTCCGGGGCGATCATGACCTCAATCCCGACATGGCGAAGCACGATACGCTGATTCCCGCCGCCGTCCTGGTGCCGCTGGTTGACCGGCCCGGCGGTTTGACCGTGCTGCTGACCCAGCGCACGGCACATCTGAACGCCCATGCCGGCCAGATCAGTTTTCCCGGCGGG
>JAQCHR010000160.1 GCA_027619655.1 Pseudomonadota bacterium | reverse complement strand
GGACGATGTCGCGGCGGCCACGCGGGCCATCCTGGCCCAACCCGCCGCCGTTCCGGCCTGAAGCTCGCCGCCATGTCCGGATTCACCCATTTCGATGCGGACGGCAACGCGGTCATGGTAGATGTCGGCGGCAAGGCCGAAACCGAACGCACCGCCACCGCCGTTGGTACCATCCTGATGCAGCCGGAAACCGCGCGTATGATCCAAGCGGGCGGTGTCAAGAAGGGCGATGTGATGGCGGTCGCGCAACTGGCCGGCATCATGGGGGCGAAACGGACTCCTGACCTGATTCCACTGTGTCACCCGCTGGCGCTGACTTCGGTAAAGGTGGATCTGGCCCTGGATGCGGATCGCAGTGCCATCGACATCACCGCCACCTGCAAGCTGAAAGGCCGCACCGGCGTGGAAATGGAAGCCCTGACGGCGGTGTCGGTTGCCGCGCTCACGGTCTACGATATGTGCAAGGCGGTCGACCGGGGCATGAAAATCACCGATATCCGTCTGATCCACAAAGCCGGCGGCAAGTCCGGCGTCTATGAAGGTACCTGATGCTCGCTGTCGCCGAAGCCCGCCAGAGAATCCTTAGCGCGTTTACGCCCCTGCCGCCGGAACAGGTGAGCCTATCCGATGCGCTGGGCCGCGTCCTGGCCGAAGATGTGGCGTCCCGGCGAACCCAGCCGCCGATGGCCGTTTCCGCCATGGACGGCTATGCGGTGCGCGCCGCGGATACGGAGATTATCCCCGCGACCCTGGAAGTTGTCGGCGCGGCGCCAGCGGGTGGTTCGTATCAGGGCGAGGTCAACCCCGGACAATGCGTGCGGATCTTTACCGGCGGCCCCGTGCCGGCCGGCGCCGACGCCATCGTGATCCAGGAAGATACCGTCGCCGAAGGCAATCTGGTCTCGGTTTTGGAAACCGTCCCGGTCGGCCATTATGTCCGCCCCGCCGGGCTCGATTTCAGCGAGGGCGAAATCCTGCTGAAGGCGGGCGCAACGGTAACCGCCCGGGATATCGGCCTTGCCGCGGCGATGAACCGTCCCTGGCTGATGGTCCGCCGCCAGCCGCGCGTGGCCATCCTCTCCACGGGCGATGAAGTCGTCATGCCCGGCGATCCGGTCGGTCCCAACCAGATCGTCAGTTCCAACGGATTGTCGCTCGCCGCCGCCGTTCGCGCGCGGGGCGGCATCCCCATCTCGCTCGGTATCGCACCGGATAACCGCGAAACGCTTGCCGCCATGGCGGCCGGGGCCCGCGGCGCCAACCTGCTGCTGACAACCGGCGGCGTGTCGGTCGGCGAACATGACCTGGTGCAGAGCGTGCTCGGCGAAGCGGGGCTCGACCTCGACTTCTGGCAGATCGCCATGCGCCCCGGCAAGCCGCTCATGTTCGGCCATGTCCACGGAACGCCGGTGCTCGGCCTGCCGGGCAATCCGGTTTCCTCGCTGGTTTGCGCGGTGATTTTCATGCTGCCTGCGCTGGATCGCATGCAGGGGGTCGTTGCCCCGGAGCGTCCGGCGTACAAGGCGCAGTTGACGGTCAACCTGGAAGAGAATGACCGCAGGGAAGATTACCTTCGCGCCAGCCTGTCCTATTCCGCCGCCGGTGCATCGCTGGTCACGCCGTTCTCGCGGCAGGACAGTTCTATGTTCTCGCGCCTGGCCCATGCGGATTGCCTGGTCATTCGCGCGCCGCATGCGACTGCCGCCAGCGTCGGCGATACTGTCGAATACTTGCCCTTGCCTTCCGGGATGCTTCGTATCTGAAAGACCAGAAGTCGCATTATTTTGCCCGGGTGCATTTTTCCCCTTGAACCAAAACGCGAACCAAACTAGAACATGTATAGATGTTTTTGTTTTGTTCCATATCTTGTGGCGAACAGCGCAGGATATCGGTTTGGGGAGAAAGCACAATGTTGACGCGCAAGCAGTACGAACTGCTGATGTTTATTCAGGAAAAACTGTTGGAAACCGGGGTTTCGCCGTCATTCGAGGAAATGAAGGAAGCGCTCAGCCTCAAGTCGAAATCAGGTATTCACCGGCTGATTACCGGCCTGGAGGAACGCAATTTCATCCGCCGCCTGCCGCACCGCGCGCGCGCGCTCGAAGTCCTGAAATTGCCGGAGAACGCCGAAAGCGCCGGTCTCGGTTCGCGCGCCGGATTTTCACCGACCATCATCAATAATGAGGAATACACGCCGCCGTCGGGCGGCAATTTCGCCGACGGCAGCGTCGAAAGCATCCCCCTGCCGCTCTACGGCAAGATCGCGGCGGGAACCCCGATCGAGGCGCTTCGCGACCAGTCGACCCCGGTCAGCATCCCTGTCAGCATGCTGGGCGGCGGCGAGCATTACGCGCTCGAAGTCGAAGGCGATTCGATGATCGATGCCGGCATACTTGATGGCGATACGGTCATCATCCAGCGCTGCGACAACGCGGAAACCGGCGCCATCGTCGTCGCGCTGATCGACGACAATGAGGTAACCCTCAAGCGCCTGCGCAAGAAGGGCGATTCCATTGCGCTCGAACCCGCGAACAAGTCTTACGAAACGCGGATTTTCGGACCGGACCGCGTCAAGGTCCAGGGCCGGCTGGCCGGGCTGATGCGCCGCTACTGATCCTTTCCCGACCGCCGCCATTCGGGCCGTTTGGACGCCCAGGGTCGATTGCCCGAGTAATCGGCCACCGTTTCAACGGATACAGCCCCGTCAGGGTCAATGCGAATGGCGTGCGCGCCGTAACGCCACAGGTCAAACCGGTCCACAACGAATTGCGCCGATGCGCAGCGCCGCCGGACCGGAACCGCGCTCACGATGATATCAGCGTGCCGGCAATCCTCAGACAGGGCGCGGGCATCTTCGACCAGCGCAATCGTCCTGTCGCGCAGATGGGCGATGCAGCCCAGCGCATCGCAGGCGATTCGTTCCGCACCCGCCCTGTCGGTCGCGTAGCGGGCATCACGCTGCCCAGCGCTCTCCAGCCAGCTACGCGCCGTCCGCCGGCCCCGGCGCTCACTGGTCAGAATGAGCGCGCCATCCGCGTCCCGGACGGCCATCACGTCGCCATCGCCGGCAACCAGGATATCGGGTGCCTGATGCAGGGGAATGGCAACGAGCCCCGCGGCAATGCCCGCAATCCCGAAATAGCGCCAGCACCGCCGCCAGAGACACAGCCATAAGCCGCCCAGTGCCATCGATGCCAGGCCCCAAACCGGCATGGCCGGCACAAGACTGACGGCGCCCGGCCAACCCGCCACGCTTCGCGCAACATCAATGACAAGGGCAACGCCCCACTCCATCGGAACAAGCGCCAGGCCTTCGAGGCCGAAGGGCATCAGCGCGACCGACAAAACCGCCCAGGGCATGATCCACAGGGCCGTAACTGGCACAGCGACAAGATTCGCCGCAAGGCCGAAATGCGTGATGCGGCCGAAATGGTACAGGGCGATAAGCCCCGTCGCCGCCCCCGCAATCAGGGTCGTCAGCGCGACGCCGCCGATATAGCGCGGAATGCGCCCGCCCCACCCGCCGCCCTGCCATCGTTGCAGGTATGGCACGCCCTGCTCATAGACCGAGACCAGCGCGACGACGGCGGCAAAGGACATCTGGAAGCTGGCGCCAAGCAGGCTTTCCGGCGCGACGATGAGGATGAAGGCCGCGGCCCAGGCTACCAGGCGCAGCGAGATGGCGGTCCGGTCGAACAGCACCGCAAGCAGGACCAGCCCGGTCATCAGGAAGGCGCGCTGCGTCGGCACTGTCGCCCCGGTCAGAACAAGGTAACCGGCGCTGCCCAGCAGTGCCGCGACCGCCGCCCATTTCTTGATGGGATAATGCAACGCCAGTGTCTCGCTGCATGCCAGCAGGGTTCGCATTCCAAAAAACAGGAACCCCGCGACCAGCCCCATATGCAGGCCGGAGATGGCCAGCAGATGCGCCAGTCCCGAATCCCGCATGGCATCGATAACATCGACGGGAATGGCACTGCGGTCTCCGGTAATCAAAGCGACGGCGATTCCGCCCGCCGCCCCGGGCAAGGCATGGCGGATCCGCTCCCAGATGCGGCCTCGAAAATCCGATATTCCGATCAGGAGGTCGCCGGATAATGCATCGCCTTCCGCCGCAGCAGGACGCGGCGCCCCCAGCGCGAAACCGACCCCGCCGAGCTGTTCAAACCAGGCCCTGCGGCGAAAATCGTAGTCGCCCGGCGCCGCGGGACCGGAGGGCGGCGCCAGTTTCGCGAAGACCGTGATCCGCATGCCCGGCAGGAGCGCGCCGGACCGGTTCAGCCGGACGCGAACCGTTTCCGGCGTCTCGCCCGGCGCGATCCCGGGGAGCCGAAGCTGGTCCATCAGTATTCGCGAATACGCCGGAAACGCCTCGATCCGGACGATCCGGCCCGTTACGACGGCCGGCCCGTAGTTTTTCTTGAGCACCGGTGCCGCGACCGAAACCGTCCGGAATTGCGCCGCTGCGAATCCAAGACCGATGATTGCCATTGCGGCGAGCGGCAGGAACGCCGTTCCCGCATGCCGGCGCAGCAGAAGGATCACGACCGCGATACCGGCCGCACCGCCTCCCATCCAGTAAGACGGCTCGAAAGACAGGGAGAAATAGGCGGCAATGCCAATGGCGAAGAGCACGGGCGACCAGAGTGGCCATCGCTCCCGCTCGGCATGAAACTGTGCCGCCAATCCCGCAAACACGTCCCTTGCGGTTGTCTTAATGTTTCCTAGATCCGTCAGAGTCATCATCCGCCTCTCAACGGGTTATCGCAAAATCCATCGGCGGCGCGCTATTCCAATCCACAAATCGAAAAATATTTCTCCTTAACCAACAGCGTGCTACACCGCGCCTGCTCCTTTTTGTCCAGCGAAAGGCCCGAAATGACCGTCGTCACGCGATTTGCACCCTCGCCAACCGGTTTCCTGCATATTGGCGGTGCACGCACGGCGTTGTTCAACTGGCTGTTCTCGAAGCATCATGGCGGCAAATTCATGCTGCGCATTGAGGATACGGATCGCAAGCGCTCCACGCCGGAAGCCGTCGAAGCAATCCTGGACGGCCTGAAATGGCTGGAACTCAACTGGGACGGTGAGACCTATTTCCAGTCGCAGCACATGGACCGGCATGTCGCAGTCGTGAACGACCTGCTCGCGTCCGGCAACGCCTACCGCTGCTACTGCAGCCCCGAAGAACTTGCCGAAATGCGCGAAACGGCCAAATCAGAGGGCCGTAGCATCCGCTATGACGGACGGTGGCGGGACCGCGACCCATCGGAGGCCCCCGCGGGAGTCAGCCCGGCGATCCGCCTGAAGGCGCCGCAGGATGGCGAGACGGTTATCGAGGACCTCGTCCAGGGCGCGGTGCGGGTCGCCAACAGCCAGCTCGACGACATGATCCTGCTGCGAAGCGACGGCACGCCAACCTATATGCTGTCCGTGGTAGTGGACGATCACGACATGGGGATCACCCATGTCATCCGGGGCGACGATCATCTAACCAATGCATCGCGCCAGACCCAGCTGTTTCAGGCCTGCGGCTGGAAAGTTCCGGTCTTCGCCCATATTCCCCTGATCCACGGCGCCGATGGACAGAAGCTGTCCAAGCGCCACGGCGCGCTGGGTGTCGATGCGTATCGCGACATGGGCTACCTGCCGGCGGCGCTGCGAAACTATCTGCTGCGGCTCGGCTGGAGCCATGGCGACGACGAGATCATCGAAACCGACCAGGCGATCGAATGGTTTGACATGGACAGCGTCGGCAAGGCGGCAGCGCGGTTCGATTTCGCCAAACTGGACAGTATCAACAGCCATTATCTGCGGGCAGCGGACCCGGCCGCGCTGGCGCAGATGGTCATGGAAAAACTGGCCGGAAAGATTCCCGACGACCAGCGGGATATTGTCCGCGAGCGGCTGGCGCAGGGCCTGCCCGCGCTTGCACAACGGGTCAAGTCGCTGAACGAACTCGTCGAAAATGCAGGAATTTACGTCGCTGCGCCGCAATATCCTCTCGCAAACGCGAAGGCCGCGAAGCTGCTGGACGCAGCCGGTGTCGATATCCTCGCCCGGTTTTCCGAAGCCCTTGCCGGCATCGAAACCTGGACTGACGAGGCCCCGGAAGAGGCCGCCCGTCAGACCGTGGCGGAACAGAATGTCGGCCTCGGTGCGCTGGCGCAGCCCATGCGCGCCGCCCTCACAGGTTCAAATGCATCACCGGGCATCTTCGAGGTCATTGGCATCCTGGGAAAGGACGAAACCCTGGCGCGCCTGAAACAGGTACCCGGGATGCAAGGCGCCCTGAAGGTCATTTGCCCACCGGCAAATAGCGCATTATAATGCAGTGCAATGCGAGGGAGAGACGGGTTAACGTTGCATGCTGCAATGCGCAGTGCGCGGTTTGGGCATGCCGAAACTGTCATTTGATCATTTGAAAACACAGAAAGGTCTGCAATGAGCGATAAAGCGAAGGGTGCACTCGGAAACGAGTATGTGACACTGACAGACCACAGTACGGGTGAAACATACGATTTTCCGTTGATGACAGGTACCGTGGGACCGAAAGTGATCGACGTACGCCCGCTGTACGGCCAGACCGGACATTTCACATATGATCCGGGATTTACGTCAACAGGCGCCTGCGAGTCGAAGATTACCTATATCGACGGCGAAGAAGGCATCCTGATGCATCGCGGCTACTCGATCGAGGACCTGGCAGCGAACTGCAACTTCCTGGAAGTCTGCCACCTGTTGCTGAAAGGCGAATTGCCCAACGCCGCCGAAAAAGAGACGTTCGAAAAAACCATCACCAACCACACGATGGTGCATGAACAACTCCATAACTTCTACCGCGGCTTCCGGCGCGATGCCCATCCGATGGCAGTCCTGTGCGGCGTGGCCGGCGCGCTGTCGGCCTTCTATCACGACTCGACCGACATCAACGACCCGCACCAGCGCATGGTCGCCACCCACCGGTTGATCGCCAAGATGCCGACCATCGCGGCCATGGCCTACAAGTATTCCATCGGCCAGCCCTTCGTTTACCCGCGCAATGACATGGGTTATGCGGAAAACTTCCTGCATATGATGTTCGCGGTCCCGGCGGAGGAATACAAGGTCAGCCCGACCGTCGCCGACGCGATGGAAAAAATCCTGATTCTGCATGCGGATCACGAACAGAACGCCTCCACCTCGACCGTGCGCACGGCGGGATCTTCGGGTGCCAATCCTTTCGCCTGCATCGCCGCGGGCATCGCCTCGTTGTGGGGCCCGGCGCATGGCGGCGCCAACGAAGCCGTGCTGATCATGCTGAACGAGATCGGCAGCAAGGACAAAATCGGCGAGGTCATCAAGCGGGTGAAGGATCCGAAGGATAACTTCAAGCTCATGGGCTTCGGCCACCGGGTCTACAAGAACCACGACCCGCGCGCCCGCGTGCTGATGAAATCGGCGCATGACGTTCTGGATGAACTGGGAATCGAAGACGAGCCCCTGCTCGACATTGCCATGGAACTGGAACGCATTGCGCTGGAAGACGAATATTTCATCAAGCGCAAGCTGTTCCCGAACGTGGATTTCTATTCGGGCATCATCCTGAAGGCGCTTGGCTTCCCGACATCGATGTTCACCGTGCTGTTCGCCGTGGCGCGGACGGTCGGCTGGATTTCCCAATGGCAGGAAATGATCGAGGACCCGTCGCAGAAGATCTCCCGGCCGCGGCAACTCTACACGGGCCACAAGGACCGCAAATTCGTGCCGATCGAAAAGCGGTAGATCGACGCCCCGTATTTGGCGAGTACCGGATAGTGGCGCCGTCGATACACAGGTCGTGTAGACAAACCCCGCCGATTTATCGGCGGGGG
>JAQCHR010000159.1 GCA_027619655.1 Pseudomonadota bacterium | reverse complement strand
GAAACTGGCCGAGCTGTTCGACGAGGAAGCGGCGACGGCCCAGGAACCCCGCGCCCGGACCCGGTCAACGCGCCGATAACCGCCATCCGGCAGTTCCGGTAAACCCGTGAATCTGGAGCGGAAACGAAAAAGCCCGCAACAGCGGGCTTTAACGAAATCAGTCAGGAGCGCCGTATCAGCTGGCGGCAGCCGTCGCGCGTTCGATGCGCTTCTTGATGCGCTGCGCATCGAGCGGCAGCTTGCGGTTCGATGTACCGAGCAGGAAGGCGTCGAGGCCGCCATTCTTCTCGATGGTCCGGATCGCATCCGTGCTGAGGCGCATCCTGACCGGTTTGCCAAGCGCGTCGCTCAACAGGGACGTCAGCTGCAGATTGGGCAGAAACCGCCGGCGCGTCTTGTTATGGGCGTGGCTGACATTGTTGCCGGACATAACGCCCTTACCCGTGATCATGCAGCGTCGTGACATAATAAAACCCTCAACGAAATTCAGGCTCTGCGCAGGTTTCCCGCGAGAGCGGCGCTTTTTACGGTACTAATGGCGCTCCGTCAAGGCGGCCGTCAAATTATCCCGCACCGAAAAACGCGTCCAGCAACTGACGCGCCGCGTGGGCCGGCGTGATTTCCCCCCGTGCAACTCGTTCCTCCATCTGCCGACGCCGTGTATCGACCTCCGGATGGGCGCGCAGCGCATCCAGCAACTGGCCGCTGACTTCCGACCACAGCCAAGCCCTGGACTGGCTGGCCCGGCGCGCCGCGATTTCGCCGCTGGCGCCAAGGGCGGCGCGATAGGCCGTTACCAGGTCCCAGGCCTTGTCAATTCCCGCCCCGGTCAGCGCGGAGCAGCTTTCCACCGGCACCTGCCAGTTTGCCGAAGCCGGCCGCAAAAGATGGATGGCGTTGCGGTAGTCCGAAACCGTATGCCGGGCTGCTGTTTCGAACGCGCCGTCGGCCTTGTTCACCAGGACCAGGTCGGCGAGTTCCACGATCCCTTTCTTCATGCCCTGCAATTCATCGCCACCGGATGGCGACAACAGCAGAAGAAACAGATCCGTCATTTCCTTTACGGCGGTTTCGGACTGGCCGACCCCGACCGTTTCCACGATCACCACGTCGTAGCCCGCCGCCTCGCAAACCGAGATGGCCTCGCGGGTATCCCGCGTGACGCCGCCCAGCGTCGCCCCCGCCGGTGAGGGCCGGATGAAGGCATCGGCATGGCGGCCCAGCGTTTCCATGCGTGTCTTGTCGCCGAGAATTGACCCCCCGCTCAACGTCGAGGAGGGATCCACGGCCAGAACGGCGACCCGATGCCCCTGGCCGATGGCATGGCTGCCGAAAGCCTCGATGAAGGTCGATTTGCCGACGCCCGGCACGCCGGATATCCCGATTCGGATCGAATCCACCTGGTGCGGCAGCAGGGCTTCCAGCAGTGATTCCGCCTGCGGCCGGTCATCCGCGCGCTGCGATTCGATCAGGGTGATTGCCCGGCCGAGGGCCCGGCGATCGCCGGCGCGTACCCGGCGCGCCAGGTCGTCAGGCCGGTCCGCTGTGCCGTTACGTGTCATCGTTTCCGAAAGCCTTGTTTGCCGCCTTGTCGATTTTGGCGCGGACGGAATCATCAAGTTTTTCATATTCCGCCCGGCGCTGGCGGAAAATGGTCATGGCGTCATTGAGCAGTTTTTCGCGCTCCGGATCGGCCACAGGGGTACCTTCCACCGCCGTCGCTTCGGCGGCCGGGGTTGCAGCGGCTTCTGCCCGCACCGCCGGCGCCTGCTGCAGACGCTTCACCTTCTTGCGTCCCGCGCGACCCTTCTTGTCGATGAAGAGGCGTTCCAGCAGCCAGCCAATCATTTCGTCAAATACCCCCGGTCAGGCAAGGATTTTCGCCATCATCACTTCGTCGACAAACCCGCCATCGACGAACATCGAATCGCGTTTCAGGCCTTCCTCGACATACCCCATGCGCTCGTATAGCGCCCGGGCGCGCGCGTTGGGCGCCATGACCGTCAGTTCCAGCCGCCGCAACCGGCGGCCCCGTGCAAACGATTCCATTTCCCGCATCAGCGCCGCGCCGAGACCCCGGCCGGAATGCGCCTGCAGCACGCCGACGCCAATCGTCGCGGAAAACCGGTTGCGCTGGAATTCGCCGGCGGTGACAACCGCTTCGCCCACCGTCGTCTCACCCTGCCAGACACTCAGCAACAGGTAATGCGGCTGCGCGCAGAAATGATCGATGATCGCGCGCATTTCCGCCACCGAACGCGCCCGCTCGCCGGGGGCGCGAAGGAAGTAGCTGCTTTCCGCGAGCAGCAATTCGCCAAACCGTAACAGGGCCGGCGCATCGTCCGGCGCCGCAGGACGCAGCGCGTACCCGTCCGCGACTGCCAGGGCGCTATTCGTCCCGGCCGAGGGCACGGCACAACAGGATATATAGCTTGCCCACATCGGCGGTCATGAATGTGGAGTGCAGCAGGTTTTCCGGGTCCGACCCCTGCGCCTCGCCCAGCAGCCTGTCGAACTGATCGACATAGCGCATGACGTAATAGCGCATATCCGGATTGCTCCGGATCTTCTCCGTGATGCCGGCGGTCACGGTCGTGGGCTTGCCGCGCAGCAGGGCGCGGGTAAAGACGCCGCGGTCGCCCCGCACATAGCGCTTCCAGTCCGCTTCCGGCACTTCGCTGTGCAGCACGCGCGTCAGGTCGATGGCCGTGGAATCCAGATCCTCGATAATAAACCGCGCAGTCTTCAGGAACAGGTCGCGGCGCAGGGTCAGTTCTTCCTCGGCCAGGCTGCGCGCCTGTTCCGCCGCATCGGCGGACGCCTGTGTCAGTCGCACCGCCTGCTGGTCGAAGACCTGGCCGGCGCGATCCGCCTTGCGGACCGCTTCGTCGAGCGCCGTGACAATATCGCGGCTGCCGCCCTGGACCTTTTCCGCAATACCTTCGAAAGTCGTTCGCGCCTTGGCCGCGGCCTCCACCATGACCGGCCCCTGTTTCGCCAGGGCGTTCATGGCATCGCGCAGCTGTTTCTCGGCCGCCTCACTGGTCTTGCCCAGCGTATCCGTCTGCTGCCGGTAAGCCGTTGACAGTTCCGTCAGACGCGCCGCGACCTGATCCGATGCGCCGGTCAGGTTGCCGGACTGCTGCGCAAACGCGTCACCGATGAGATGCATGTTACGCGCGGCCTCGGCGGCTGCACGGGACAGTTCCTCGGCCTGGATACGCAGGCCTTCGCGATTGTCATCCACCTGCAACCCGGCCTGCATGGATGCCGTCGTCAGCCGCTCGCTCTGTTCATTGAACCGCTCGCCGACATCCCGCAGCAACCGCAGCGCCGTCTGCACCGCTTCGTTGAGCCCGCCCGATTCGCTGTGAAAGGCGCGGCCGGCCTCCATGATCCGCTTGATGACCTGATCGGCCACGGCGACAAGCTGGTCGACCTGCTGCGCCAGCGTCTGGCCGATTTCCTCGGTCCGGGCGCCGGCATTTTCCGACGCCCTGTTCAGCAGCACCGCCTGCTCGTCGACCGATTGCCCGATCGCCTTGACCTGCTCATTGAGATTATTCACCAGCTCGTTCAGCGCGCGATTGTCCTCGCGCAGGCTTTCGCGAATGCGCTGCGCCGTCTTGACCGCCTGGTCGGAAGAATCCGACAGCTCCTCGGCCTGCTGGCGGATGGCGTCGCGGATTTCGCGCACCTGATGCGACGCGTGATCCGATGCCGACCGCAGGTCATGGCTTTGCTTCTGAAGCAGGTCGCCGACAGAGCGCGCCTGCCCGGCCGCCCAGTCCGCTGATTCGCGCAGGGCCTGGGCCTGGGTCCGCAACAGTTCGCTGATGCTCTGCGCGTTGGCCGTTGCCGGTTCAAAAGCCTCGCCGACCTGTCGGCTGCCGTCACGCAACACGGCGCGCATTTCCTCCGTCCGCGCGCCGAGCATGGTTTCGATCTGCCGGGCCTGTTCCGACGCGCGCTCGGACATCGACGACAGCGCACCGACCTGGCGTTCAAGCGCTTCGCGGACCGCGTCCGCCCGGATCGCCGCAAGATCGGACGCCTTGGAGACTTCACTGGCCTGGACGCGCAGCGCCTCGCCCATGGCGCCGACCTTCTGCGCCGCCAGTTCGCCCGCGCGCGTCAATTGCTGGCCGTGACGCAACGATGCGGTATCGACGGCATTCGCCTGGCTGCCCAGACTCGTCGCGACATCCGCCAACTCCGCGCCCTGCGCGGCCAGCGATTCGCGAATGCTTTCGGTATGCGCGGCCGCGCGGTCCGCCGTCTGGGCGATATCGTTCACCTGCTGATGCATGGCCGTCATCAGTTCGTTGGCATCCGTGACCATCCGCTCGATCGTGGTCGACAGGTCGTCCGAACGGCGCGACAGGCCCTCGTCGATCCGCGACAGGATCGTGTTCGTCGCCTCGCGCAGGCTGATGCCGAGCTTGTCGACCCGCGCGGTCGATACGGCGATCATCTCGTCCACCGCCGATTCATGCTTGCCCAGCGCCGTTTGCAGGGTCGCCTGCAGGGCGCTGCCATGGCGGCTCAGCGCATTGCCCAGCCGGTCGATTTCCTCCCCGGTGCGGGTCGCCACATTGGTCAGCGCATGGGCCTGGATGTCGAAGGATTCCTTCAGGCGTTCCGTCACCCGCGACGTCTGCTGCCGCAGCTCGACGGAAATATCATGCGCCCTGGCCGCGGCCAGTTCGCTCGCCGCATTCAGGTCCAACGCGCCCTTCCCCAGCGTTTCGCCGATGGCGGTGGATCGGGTGGCCGCCGTTTCCGCGGCGTGGGACATCGTCTCGGTATATTCGCGGAACAGCGCGCCCATATCCTTGACCTTGTCGGCGGCGCGGTCGGAGGCGTGCTCCAGCTGGCCCGCCATATCGCGCAACGTCCTGGCAATCTCCTCGGACTTTTCCACCGAGCGGCGATGGACGGTCGAAAGCTCCGCCGTCTGCCGGTCGGTAATTTCGCGCACCGCCGTCTGCTGCGATTCAAACCGGTCCGCCAGCATCGACAGGGCGCTGGCCTGTTCCGACAGGATGCTGCGCAGCTCCGTGACTTCGGTGGCGGCATGGTCCGTGGCATCGTTCAGCGCGCCGGTATTCTGCGCCATCACATCGGCGACCTCGCTCAACTGGATCGCGGCGCGGTCGCTGGCGCGGTTCAGCGCATCGGTCTGCTCGCGCAGCAGGTCCGCCACGGTCCGGATACGGGATTCCGCGTCCTCCGCCGGGTAGGTCAGCATGGCAAGGTGCCGGCGCAGCGTTTCGGTGTGGTGCTGCAGTTCCCGGTTCGGCCGCACGAAGACCAGCACGAGCCACAGAAAGGCTAGCGGCACGGAAACCCCGGCGATCAGCGCCGCCAGTTCATGCGGCAGCATTGCGCCCAGCAAGGCCCAGCCGAGATAGGACTGCACATACCAGGCGGACAGGCCCAGCCACAATCCGGAGACCACCGCCCCCGCGCCGAACAGCCGGCGCGAATACCGCGCGGCGCGCGCCGCGACGACGGCGATATCCTCGCCCGGCGCGGTCTGTACATGGCGCCCGGAACGGGGCAGTTCGGTAACGTTAGCCGGCATGAAGTAAACCTACGCTTATTCAGAAAAAAGATAAACGCATCTCGATGAAGCCTCGGTTAATCCGGAATTCAGGCGGCCTCGCGGCGACGGCGGATGAGCTGGATGATCTCGCGCGCGGCGACGGGGATATTCGTGCCGGGGCCGTAGATCGCGGCCACGCCAAGCGCCTTCAACTCGTCATAGTCCTTCGGCGGGATGACGCCGCCACATACAACGAGGATATCCTCGGCGCCCTGTTCCTTCAGCGCGTCGATCAGCGCCGGCACCAGCGTCCGGTGCCCCGCCGCCTGTGACGACACGCCGATGATATGCACATCGTTTTCGACCGCCTGGCGCGCCGCTTCCTCCGGCGTCTGGAACAGGGGGCCGATATCCACGTCGAAACCGATATCGGCAAAGGCGGTGGCGATGATCTTTGCGCCGCGGTCGTGACCATCCTGCCCCAGCTTGACCACCAGCATCCGTGGCCGCCGGCCTTCTTCCTTGGCAAAGCCGTTAACGGCGGCCTGGATTTCGGCGAACGCGGCGTCGTGGTCGTATGCCGAGCCATAAACACCGGATATCGCTCGGATTTCGGCACGATGGCGGGTGAATGTCTTTTCCAGCGCATCCGAGATTTCGCCCACTGTGGCGCGGGCGCGGGCGGCATCGACCGACAGGGCCAGCAGGTTGCCTGTCCCCTTCGCTGCCGCATCGCTCAGTGCCTGCAGCGTCTCCTGGCAGCGGGCCTCGTCGCGGGTTCCACGCACTGTCTTCAGCCGCCGGATCTGCGCCTCGCGCACGGCCGTATTGTCGATATTCAGGATATCGACCTCGTCCTGTTCCGCTGCCTGGTACTTGTTGACGCCAACGATGACTTCCTCGCCGCGGTCGATCAGGGCCTGCCGGCGGGCCGCCGACTCCTCGATCCGCAGCTTCGGTATCCCGGCGACCACGGCCTTGGTCATGCCGCCCAGGGCCTCGACCTCGTCGATGATCCTGCGGGCCTCCGCGATCAGGCTCGCGGTAAGGCTTTCCACATAGTAGCTGCCGGCCAGCGGGTCGATCACTTTCGTGATTCCGGTTTCCTCCTGCAGCACCAGCTGGGTATTGCGGGCGATCCGGGAGGAAAACTCGCTGGGCAGGGCCAGCGCCTCGTCGAACGCATTGGTGTGCAGCGACTGGGTGCCACCCAGCCCGGCGGCCATCGCCTCGACCGTGGTGCGGATGATGTTGTTGTAGGGGTCCTGCGCCGTCAGCGACACGCCCGATGTCTGGCAATGGGTGCGCAGCATCAGGGATTTTTCATCCTGCGGCTGGAAAAGGTCCTGCATCAGGGTCGCCCACAGCACGCGCGCGGCCCGCAGCTTGGCGATTTCCATGAAGAAATTCATGCCGATGCAGAAGAAGAAGGACAGGCGCGGCGCGAAAGCGTCCACGTCCAGTCCCTTCGACAGCGCCGCCCGGACATATTCGATACCGTCGGCGATGGTATAGGCGAGTTCCTGCACGCAGGTCGCCCCGGCTTCCTGCATATGGTAGCCGGAAATCGAAATCGAATTGAAGCGCGGCATGTTCTGCGCCGTGTATTCGATGATATCGGCGACGATCCGCATCGACGGTTCCGGCGGGTAGATATAGGTGTTGCGGACCATGAACTCCTTCAGCACGTCGTTCTGGATGGTGCCGCTGAGTTTCGCCTGCAGGACGCCCTGTTCCTCACCGGCGACGATGAAACTGGCCAGTACCGGCAGCACCGCGCCGTTCATGGTCATGGAAACCGACATCTGGTCGAGCGGAATACCATCGAACAGGATCTTCATGTCCTCGACCGAATCGATGGCGACCCCGGCCTTGCCGACATCGCCGATCACGCGGGGATGGTCGCTGTCATAGCCGCGATGGGTGGCCAGATCGAACGCGATGGACAGGCCTTTCTGGCCGGCGGCCAGGTTGCGCCGGTAATAGGCGTTTGATTCCTCCGCCGTCGAAAACCCGGAATACTGCCGGACTGTCCAGGGCCGTGCCGCATACATCGTGGCGCGCGGCCCGCGCAGGAAGGGCGCCATGCCGGGCAGCGAATCCATGCCATCCAGCGATTCCAGATCCGCAGCCGTGTAGAGCGGCTTGACGGCGATGCCTTCGAGCGTCTGCCAGGTCAGGTCGTCGGGGCTGCCGCCGCGCAATTCGCGTTCGGCCGCTGCCCGCCATTCATCCAGCGTCTTTTTCGGAAATTCAGCCATGGTCCGCCACCAATCCATTCCGGTTTCCCAACTTATATCGGCGATACG
>JAQCHR010000158.1 GCA_027619655.1 Pseudomonadota bacterium | reverse complement strand
ACCCGGAAGGCGCCGCCTTAGATCCAGACCATCACCGGCGGCTTCTCGCCAGCGGCACACGCTGGGGTCCAGACATTCAGGTACAGGCAGTCCTCCGACAGGTCCGCGCCCCTGGGCGGGCCGAACATCGCGAGATTATCACCGACCGGCTGCAGGCAATCCGGTCCATACGCCGTTGCGCCCCGCACCCCGTCCCAGTCCGGCGCCGGAACCGGCGGCCGCCAGCGTCGCGCGCCGACGGGCGGGGCGGCAAAGGGAATACCCTTGAAGGTGGAGACGCCATCGTCTTCCGGCGCGGCGCATCCCGCCAGCAGCCCGTTCGAAACCCGCACCGGTCCCTGTGCATGCAGCGGCGCCCCCGACGTGTCAGCCATGCATCACCCTCATCCGTCCCGCCGCCGGAACCAGTCCGGCGTCACGGCCACTGCCGCCCTGTCGATCAGCGCCGACAGGTCTTCGGGTGGCATCGCATTGGGTTCGCCCACACCCCGCGCCAGCCCGTTGGCCAGGCGCTGCAATACCAGATTCGCCGGCGTCGCGATGCCGTGCAGCCGCCCCAGCTGGACGATTTCGCCATTTATGTAATCGATTTCCGAATCCGTATTGCCCCGTTTCAGGCTTTGCAGGGTCGAGGTGCCGGACCGGCCGACACCGCGAATCTTGCCGTTCTCCAGCAGGTCGCCATGGCGCGCATCGACCTCCGCTTCGCTGGCGTAGTCGATCCCGGCGGCATCGAGGACGGTCCGGCCTTCCTGCCGCAGCCGGTCGCGGATCGCATTCATGTTGCTGCCACGCGGGCAAACGGCGGCGAGCGCGTTGTTCAGGTTGAAGACCAGCTTGGCGTATTTCCAGCGCATGATGTCGGCAACCGGTTCGGCGCTGCATCCGATATCGGTCAGCGCCGCCATGACATCGACGACGCAATCGTCCACGCCGCGCGGATAGCAGCCCATATCCATGATGCCCAGTGTGCGCAGCGAATGCATCAGCACGATCCCCGGCTCCAGGAAATCCGCCGGCAGATGCACGAGCATGCCATAGACATGGGCAAAGCGGCGCAGCGCCATGGCTTCGTTGCGGACGCCGTTCTGGCCGCTGATGACGGGAATTTGGTCGCCCGCGACCTTGTAGAGTTCCTCCAGCGCGTCCAGCGTATGCTGCGACTTCATCGTCATCAGCACAACATCGCCGTCGCGGAAATCGACCTCGGACGGATGGCCGACGGCGGGCACCTTCAGCGTTACGGCACGGTGCGGCGTTTCGTAATGCAGCCCCGTGGTCTGGATCGCGTGCAGATGTGCGCCACGCGCAATCAGCAGCACGTCATAGCCGCGTTCGAACAGCTCCGCGCCCAGCACGCAACCGATCCCGCCCGCGCCGTAGATGATGAGCCGCATGACCGTCTTCCCTCAGTCGACCAGCGACTGGTAGACCAGCGCGCGCAATTCGCGCCGGATCGGATAGGAGGATGACGGCATGACCTGGGTCATGAAGACGACAGAGACTTCCTCCACCGGGTCTATCCAGAAGGCGGTCGATGCCGCCCCGCCCCAGGCAAGCTCGCCCACGGAACACGCGCCTTTCGTCGCCGCGGAATCCATGACCACCGAAAAGCCGAGCCCGAACCCGATCCCGTCGAAACTCGTTTCGCTGAACACCGGCTGGCCCATCGCCGTCAGGTCCACATTGCCGGGCAGGTGGTTCAGCGCCATCAGCTCCACCGTGCGGCGGCCGAGGATACGGGCGCCGTCCAGTTCGCCCTTGCGGCGCATTGCCTCGGTGAAGCGCAGGTAGTCGCCGACGGTCGATACCAGCCCGCCGCCGCCGGAAAACAGCGTGACCGGCCGCGCCCAGGACGAGCCCTGGTCCGCCGGATCGATCTGTTCGGTGCCGCCGTTTTTCGCCTGGAACAGCGCGGCAAAACGCGGTAGTTGGTCAGTGCGCGCCTGGAAGGCGGTTTCGCCCATGCCCAGCGGTCCGAAAATCCGTTTCTGCAATATCTCGTTGAGCGGCTTTCCGCCCAGCACCTCGACCATTCGGCCCAGCACGTCGGTGGCAACGCTGTATTCCCAGCTCGTCCCCGGCTGCGCATGCAGCGGAATGGCAGCGACCTTGCGGACCACATCCGCCAGAACGGCGTCGTTCCGTTGGGAAAAATTCGCGCCGGTGCTCTGGTAAAGCTTGCCCACGGGGCTGGCCGTCCGGTCGCCATATACCAGGCCCGACGTATGGGTCATCAGCTGCCAGATCATGATCGGCGTCGCGACCGGCTCGGTCTTCATGGCGTCGCCTTCGCCCGAGACATGCACCGGCGTATCCCTGAATTCCGGCAGGAAGCGCGTGATGGGATCGTTGAGCTGGAAGCGGCCTTCCTCGAAAAACGTCATCGCGGCGGCGGTGACGATCGGCTTGGTCATCGAGAAAATCCGGAACACCGTATCCTCGGCAACCGCCCGGCCCGATTGCGGGTCGGCCATCCCGGCGCAACCCAGATAAGCGATCCGCCCCTTGCGCATCACCGCCGTCAGGCAGCCCGGCAGCTTGCCGGAATCGACATAACCCTGCATCCAGCCATCGATTCGCCGCAGCCGCTCGGCGGACATTCCCACGGTATTCGGTTCAGTGCGCGCCAGCATGGATTGTCCCCTCGTCGGTCGTGTGGAAAAATGTCGTGGATCGGGGCGCGAAACTGGCGCCCCGCCGGTCGGGCGACAATGCGTCGCCTCGGCAAATCGTGCAAGACCTTAAGGATGATTTCAACCATGCCGTTACTCGATGGGCTCCGGGTGCTGCAGGTCGGCCCCGGACAAGGCGCCGCCGTCTGCGGCAGGATTCTGGCCGATCTGGGCGCGCGTGTTCAGACGCTCTCCGCAGGCCATGCAACGCCACTGCGCCGCTGGCTGGATGACGGCAAACAACCGGTCGATGCACTGTACGCGGCGGATCTGATCCTGTGCGAGGGGGCGCCCGCCGAACTTCGCGCCAATAGCTGGGACGCGGCGGCGCTGCGGGCGCACGCACCGGACGCGGTTATCGTCCTGATCGCCCCTTACGGCCAGACCGGGCCGCAGGCGGATTGCCCGGCCAGCGACCTGACCCTGTTCTGCGCCAGCGGCATCGCCTTTCTGCTGACCGGACAGGTTGACGACCTGGGCGAAGCACCGATCCGCCCCACCGGCCGACAGTCCGCGTTCATCGGCGGGCTCGCGGCCGCCTGCGCCGGGATGCATGCCCTGCTGTCGGGCGCCAGCAACCGCACCATCGATGTATCCACTCAGGAAGCGCTGGCCACGCTGGCGATGACCGAACTGGCCCGGGCCGGGCTGGGCAAGGGAAGCTGGCAGCGCAAGCGGCTAGCCGATGGCAATGGCGCGACCGTCACCATCCTCCCCGCCAGCGACGGCTATGTCGCGATATCGCCGCGCGAGAACCACCAATGGGCCGAATGGCTGAACGTCATGGGCAATCCCGACTGGGCCGGTGACCCGCGATTCGCGACCAAATCCGACCGTGTCGCGAACTGGGATGCATTGTACCCGCTGCTCTGCAACTGGAGCCGGCAACATGCCAAGCGCTGGATTGCCGATGCGGCGCAGGAAGCCCATGTGCCGAGTTTTCCGCTGCAGGAACCGCATGAACAGCTTGATTCGGAACAGCTGGCAGGACGCGGATTTTTCCGCCCCCTAAACATCAACGTAAAAAGCGTGCGGGCGCCTGGCAGCGCCTTCGGTATTTCCGGTGACGATGTCGGTGGCGACGCGCAACCGGTTGCGGCACACCGCTTGCCGCTCACCGGGATCCGTGTGCTCGATTTCAGCTGGGTCATCGCCGGGCCGACGACGACGCGCTACCTGGCCGCAATGGGCGCCGAGGTCATCAAGGTGGAAGCACCGGGCCCGGGCGATCCGGGGCGGGCATCGGAGTTGCACATGGTGCTGGGGCAGGGCAAGCGCGCCATCACGCTGAACCTTAAATCCGAAGACGGGCGCCGGATCGCGCGTGACCTGGCGGCGCAAAGCGACGTGCTGGTGGAAAATTTCGGCACCGGTGTGATGGAACGCTTCGGCCTGGGCGCGGACGAATTGCGGGCGAAGAACCCGGCGCTGATCTACCTGTCGGCATCGGGGCTGGGGCGGACCGGACCGGAATCGCGCAAGGTCGCCTATGGCACCCTGCTGCAGTGCTATGCCGGGTTTGCGGGGCTGAACGCCCATCCCGGCGCAACGCCGCGAATCGGATTCGCCTGGCTGGATCCGATGTGCGGGCTGAAGCTCGCCTTTATCGTCGCAGCCGCGATCTGGCGGCGGCGCAGATCGGGTATCGGCTGCCGGATCGACTTTTCGATGATCGAGGCGATGCTGTGGACGATGGCCGAGCCGCTGCTCGCAACGCAGCTTGGCGACCGGGTAAAACCGGCCGGCAACGCGTCGGCAGACCATGCCCCGCATGGCGTCTACCCGGCGCGGGGCGAAGATGCCTGGATCGGCCTCGCCGTCGGCAGCGACGCCCAGTGGCAGGCCCTGTACCGGGTCGTTCCCGGCCTTGCGGCATACGCGGATGCCAGTGTCGCGGAGCGGCGGGAGCGCTGCGCCGAGATCGATGCGGTTATCCGCGACTGGACGTCAACGCGAAATCCGTCGGATTCCGCGGCGCTATTCACCGCCGCCGGGATTGCCACATCCGCCGTCGCCACCTCGCACGACCTGTTCGATAGCGATCACCTCAATGCCAGGGGTTTCTGGGAACAGACCGAAACCGGCACGCTGCCGGGCCTGCCCTGGAAAGCCAGCTTCGGGCGGAAATCCGGACCGGCGCCGGCGCTGGGCGCGGACACCGATGCGGTGCTGCGCGACGTGCTGGGCCTCGCAGAGGCCGAAATCGCCGCGATTCGCGCGGGCGGCGCCTTCGGCTGAGCCGCCTAGCGCGGCTCCAACCGATCGTAAAACCGGTGGCTGCCGACGGCGATGCCGGTGGGCACGCCCTTGATCGTCGCGGTCGCCACATGGATGCCGATCAGGTGGTACCGGTCGCCGCGCCGGATGAGTAACGGCGACCCGGAATCGCCGCGCGTCGCATCGCAGTCGTGAAAGACGGTATCTTCGGAATTCCAGAAGCGGGTCAGGCTGCACCCGACATGGCGCGACAGGATATGCCCCTTGTCCTGGCTGTAGCCCGCGCGCAACAGCACGCCGCCGTCTCTTTTCCACGCGGCCCAGGTCTTGACGGTCAGCGGCAGGATTTCGATGGACCCGGCCGTATCGCCCAACCCTTCCGCCAGCGTGAGCACCACCCAGTCATCAAGCGCCTGTTTGAGCACCCCGCGCATCGGCGCATCGCTCAACAGCGCATAGGACGTCACCCGGGAATGCGCTACGTATTCGCCGCGACGGTAGCCGGCGACGAAATGAATCATCGCCGGCCGCAGCCAGCGCTTGCGCCGCTCGTCCCACAGGCAATGCGCCGCCGTCAGGACACGGTCATTCGCGATCAGGGTTCCGGTGCAGAATCCGCCACCCGAACGGTTGACCCGCCCAATAGCCCGCCACGGCCAGGCGGTGCTTTCGACCAGTTCCCGGTCGTCCGCGCCCTTGATCCCGGGCAGCAACGCGCCGTCCGCCCTTGCCGCCGGATTGGCGAGCAGCAAGGCAACCAACAGCAACGCAAAAAACCGCACCGGCGTCAGTATTCGTCGCTGCGATAGATTTCGTCCAGCCGCGCCTTGTCCGCCGGGGAGGGCTCGGGCCAGGGCTCGCCGCGCTTGCGCAGGGCGCCGGTGAAGTTCGGCTTGCGTTTCTCGTTGAACGCCATCCGTCCTTCCTCGCCATCCCAGGTCGTCTGGATCATCATCGTGTTCATCAGGTTCTGCACATGCCAGGCCTGGTCGGTCGGCATGTCGCCGAAGCGCACGACGAATTCCTTCATCATGCGGGTTGCGACGGGCGGCAGTTCGACGATATGGCGGGCCAGTTCCTCCGCCCGCGTCATCAACCGGTCATGCGGCACAACCTCGTTGACCAGCCCGATGCGCAGGGCTTCCGCCGCATCGAAAGGTAAGTCGGTCAGCAGGATCTTCATTGCATCCGCATACCGCAGTTGCTTGACCAGCAGGCTGGCCCCCGGCCCATTGCCAAGCCAGCCCTGGCTGAGCAGCGCGAACTTGAAGCGCGCATGTTCGGCGCTGGCAATGCGGATATCGGTGGAGGACAGCAGGATATAGAGCCCGGCCCCGGCCGCCCAGCCGTTCACCGCCGCGATGACCGGCTTCCAGACGCGCGGGTAATGGTCGCCCATGCGGCCATCGGCGCCGATCTTCGCACCATGCACATGCCCGGCCAGCGGCCAGTACATGCGTTGGGTGCGCAGGTATTCGCGTTCCTCCTCGGTGATGTCCGGCCGGGTCGCCAGGTTGTGACCGCCGCAGAAATGCCTGTCGCCGGTGCCGGTCAGGATGGCGCAGCGGACCTCCCGGTCCTCCCACATGTCGATCCAGCATTCGGCGATTTCATCCGAATTCTTGTGGTCCAGGATATTCGCCTTTTCCGGATTGTTGATCGTGATATAGGCGACCCCGTCGCGCTTCTCGTAGTCGATGCTCATGCTCGGCTTCTCTCCCGTTTGCCCGCCGGCCCATCCCGGGCGCGGTATGGTTGACAGTAATTTAACGCCGCCCCACGATGGAAACCGAATCGATACTCAAATTCAGTAAAATCGGAAGGAAGAGACATATGGGCATGCTGGACGGTCGCGTCGCGATTTGCACGGGTTCAGGCAGGGGCGTGGGCAAGGAAGTCGCCAAGATGTTCGCCGCCAACGGCGCCAAGGTCGTCGTCAACGACCCGGGCGTCGGCGGCGGCGGCGAAGGCGGCGGCACCGATCCGGCCCAGGAAACCGTGAACGAAATCAAGGCCGCCGGCGGCGAGGCCGTGGCCAATTTCGGGTCGGTCGCGAAATACGAGGACTGCCTCGACATGGTCACCCAGGCGCGCGACGAATTCGGCGGGCTGCATATCATGTTCAACCCGGCCGGCATCCTGCGCGACCGCATGTTCCACAAGATGTCGCCGGATGACTGGCAGGCCGTGATGGACGTGCATCTGAACGGTCATTTCAACTTCTTCCGCTCGGCGATCAACCTGCTGCGCGACCAGGAATACGGGCGGCTGATCATGGTCGGCTCGACCTCCGGGCTGCTCGGCAATATCGGGCAGGCCAATTATGGCGCGGCCAAGATGGGCATTGCCGGACTGTCGCGGATCGTCGCGATGGAAAACGCCAGCAAGAACATCACCAGCAATGTCATCTGCCCCTCGGCAGATACGCGCATGACCCGCGCCGTACCGACGCCGAAGGATCCGGCAGCCGCCGCAATTCGCGAGGAGCGCCTGCGCCGCAGCCCGGCCGATGCCATCGCGCCGCTCTGCACCTTCCTGGCATCCGAAGGCGCCGGATACGTCAACGGCCAGATCTTCCACCAGCGCGGCGCGGAACTGTCGCTGTACAGCCATCCGCGGCCGGTCAAGATGGTGCACAAGCAGTATGGCTGGACACCGGAAGCCATTGCCGAGGTCGCGATGCCGTCGCTGAAGAACAACTTCTTCGAGATGGGCGATTCCCGCGCGGTCCATCCGGGCACGCCGCTGGAATAGGCGCAACCCGTCACAGCATCGAAATCGGGCGCGCAACGCCGCGTGGCGTTCAAGTACAACTGGGGGAGCAAGCCATGTATCACGTCTATGTCACTGTCTCCGGCGAAGGCCGTATCGCCCGATTTTCGATGGACCCGGAAACCGGGGTGTTGCGTTTCAAGGGCAACACCTTCGCCTCCGGCCGGCCGGCGCCGCTGGCAATGAGCACGGCCCGGAAATTTGCCTATGTC
>JAQCHR010000157.1 GCA_027619655.1 Pseudomonadota bacterium | reverse complement strand
CGGGGTCCGCCGACCGCGGCCCCCGTATAGGAATATAATGCTTTTATTTCCGGTTTCAAGCACCCGACGCCATTCGATATAGTCCGCGCCACCGGCACCGGGGCCGCGCAGAACGGGATGGCAGAATAAAGATGCAATGGTTTTCAATTGTCCTGCTCGCGGCGGTCATGTGCCTGTCCGCCATGGCGCGCGCCGAAATGGTGAAGATGGACGGCGTCATCGCGCTGTCGGTCACGGGCGAGGACTGGGCGCTGCGGCTGCCGGCGGAGGACTGGTCGCTGGCGCAGGAACAGGCCAAGCCGGACGGTACCGGCGTCTTCTATTATCTGGTCAGCAATAACCGGTCGCTCAATTTCTCGGTCTTCCTGGACAAGACGGAGGCCTGCAATTCCGCCGAATCCTGCCGCGATCACTTCTGGAAATCGCCGCATCCGGACTACAAGGCGGCGAAGGACGTCACCCATTTCACCCGTAACGGGTTCGCGGTGACCACCTTCCGGATCGAGCGCATCATGAACATGCCCGCCACCCAGACCAACGTTTCCGCCCATGCCTATCGCGATGGCTACTGGATCGACGTCGGCCTGTCGAAGGTCGGCGGCACGACACCGCCGGTGGCGCCGCTCCTGGAATTCCTGGATACGCTGCGCATTCAGTGATGCCTTAAAGTTCTGTATCGAACCTGCCGCCGGGCTGCATGTCGCGGAATTTCCGGGTCCAGTCCTGCCGGAGCGACTGTTCGCTCGCCCCCCGGTCATAGGCGGGGGAGATCAGGGCTTCGGCTTCCTCAAGATCGACGCGCACCACCGCGCGCACCGCATCCGCCAGCCGGCCCAACTCGCCGAACCGGGCGAACAGCGCATCGAAACCTTCGGCGTTCCGCATAAAGGCTGTGGCCCGTCCGCGGAACCGGCAGCCCTTGCGCACGAAGGGATCGACAAAATTCAGTTCCACCGCAGGATTGCGCGCGATATTGCGCATCGTGTTCGGCGACCGCAGCTCGACGAAGGCGATCGTGGTGTCATCCAGGACGATATAGGTCGCCTTGGGCGAGAGATTCGGCGTGCCATCATCGTTGACGCTTGCCAGGAAGCCCAGCTTCTGTTCGCGAATCACGCGTTGCATGTCGTCGGTCAGCATCGGTTTCCTCCCATGGTGATCATGGCGCTTTTCTAAACTATCGAACGCAGTTCCGCAGGGTCCAAACGCAGCAATGGCAGGGTGCCAATCCCCCTGAATCCGACCTATATTCCATCGCGATTTTGTGAGACGACAGTTACCGGGCCCCCGCGTTATGTGAAAGGCGCCGCCCCGCTTCCGTGAAAGGCCCTGTGTCTTGTCCCTGTTCGCCGACCCCCTGGCGCTTGTCGCCTTCGTCGCCCTGATCGCCGTGGTCAGCCTGCTGCTGTCGCCGCGTGTCACCGGCGTGGACGGATTCTTTTCCGGACAGGACGCGGCCGGGCGCGCGCCCGGGCTGTGGACACTGGTGCTCAGCCAGGTCACGACCTGGATTTTCGCGCGCTCGCTGATGAATGCGGCGATCCTGGGATTCTATTACGGCATTGCCGGCGTGCTGGCCTATACCGCCTATTACGCATCGTTCCTGACCGGCGCCGTCATCGTCGATCGGGTTCGGTTCCGCCATGGCGCCGCATCGCTGCAGGACTTCCTGCGCGACCGCTTCGGTGCAACCGGCGTCACCTGCTACAACGCCGTGATCGCCCTGCGGCTGATGTCGGAAGTCTTCGCCAACCTGCTGGTGGTCGGCGTGATCTTCGCCGCTGCCTTTTCCGACCATGCGCATGCCCGTGAAATCGCCATTGCCGCCTTTGCGCTGATCGGCATGACCTATTCGATGATGGGCGGGCTGCGGGCGTCGTTGCGGACCGATGTTGCGCAGATGCTGCTGTTCCTGGTCGTTCTGGGGATCGCCGCCGCCGCCCTGTTCGCCGCGCCTGAATTCAGACTGACGGCGGTATTGACCGCGCCCGGCGTATCGGGCCCCGCCCCGGGCTGGATCCTGCTGGCCGTCGCGGCCTTGCAGGTACTCAGCTATCCGGCGCATGACCCGGTCATGATCGACCGCGGCTTCCTAGCCGACCGCCGCACCACGCAGTTGTCGTTTCTGCATGCCTTCTGGATTTCCGCGGGCTGCATCTTCCTGTTCGGCCTGTTCGGCACGCAGGCGGGGCTTGTCGCCGGCAAGGACGAGGCCATGGCGGCGGTCTGGATGCGCATGTTCAATCCCGCCATCATCTTCTGCCTGAATGCGGCTTTGCTGGTCTCGGCCATGTCCACCCTGGATTCCGCGCTGTCCGCGGCAGCGCGGCTGGCGGTGGTCGAAATGCGGCTCGGCGCCGTCACCGCGACCAACGGGCGGATCGCCATGGCGCTGTTCATGCTGGGGGGATTGCTGTTCCTGCTGGCCGGGACGGAAGACCTGTATGCGGCAGTCGCCGTGTCGGGTACGGCTTCGATGTTCCTGGCCCCGGTGATCGTCTTCTCGCTGTTCGGCGGGCGGGAGGTTCCGTTATGGAGCTATCTGTTCGCCTTTGCCGTCGCGATTGCCGGCGCGGCGCTGTATTTCTTCAACGGGCATCCGGCGGTGCAGGCTTTCAGCGGCGGAATCCATAAGTACACGCTGCTGCTGTGGATCTGCGGCGTGGTGCTGGGGCTCGGCTTTGCCGCCTTTGCGCTGGGTGCGGCGACCCGGACGCCCCGGCTGCAGGCGTCCTGAACGGTATCAGCAGTTATCGGTGTCGAGCGAATATCCCGCACCCCGAACGGTGCGGATCAGGTCTTCGCTGCCGGCGTCGGACAGCGCCTTGCGCAGCCGGCGAATATGCACGTCCACGGTGCGCTGCTCCACATAGATTTCCCGGCCCCAGGCCAGGTCGAGCAACTGTTCGCGGGAAAATACCCGGCGGGGCCGTTCGATCAGGGTCAGCAGCAGCCGGTATTCCGTCGGTCCCAGCCGCACCGCCTTGCCGTTATAGGTGACCTTGTGGGCCGCGAGATCCATGACGATACCGCCATATTCCAGCGTCTCGTCGCTGAACCCGGGGCGGGTACGGCGCAGCAGGGCGCGGATCCGCGCCACCATTTCGCCCGGCGAATACGGCTTTACCATATAGTCGTCGGCGCCGGAATCGAGCCCGCGGACGCGGTCCGATTCCTCGCCGCGCGCCGTCAGCATGATGATCGGCAGGTTCTTTGCATCGGCGCGCCGGCGCAGCTGGCGGCAGACTTCGATACCCGAGATTTCCGGCATCATCCAGTCCAGCACGATCAGGTCGGGCGGATCTTCCGATGTCAGCGCGAGCGCTTCGTCGCCGTCGCTGGCGACGCGGGTTCGATACCCTTCGCGTTCCAGGTTATAGGAGAGGAGTTCCGCCTGCGGCGGTTCGTCCTCGACAATCAGGATGAAGGGTTTCATGCGGATTCCGAATTCTTGCTGGAGGAAACGGCATCCGGCGAAACGACCGTCAGGCTGCTCTGGTCATCCTTGGGCCGGGATTCATCATGCGCCTCGCCCAGCACCATCATCCGGATATATTCGGCAATATTGGTCACGTGGTCGCCCATGCGCTCGACATTCTTGGCAATGAACAGCAGGTGCGTGCATGCCGTGATATTGCGCGGGTCTTCCATCATATAAGTCAGCAATTCGCGGAACAGACTGGTATGCAGCTGGTCGACTTCTTCATCGCGGGCCCAGACATCGTTCGCCATGTCGACATCCCGCTCGATATAGGCGTCCAGCACATTGCGGATCATTTCCTGCACCAGGCCGGCCATGCGGGCGACCGTGTTCATGGCGCTGCCCATGGCCGAAGTCTGCGCCAGCGCCATGGTCCGCTTGCAGATATTGCGGGACAGGTCGCCGATCCGTTCCAGATCGTTCGCCGCTTTCAGGGCGGAAATCACCAGGCGGAGGTCGGCCGCCATCGGCTGCCGCCGGGCCAGAATCTCGACCGTGAAGACGTCCACCTCGCGCTCCAGCGCGTCGATCCGGACATCGCCCGAGGCGACGGCCTCCGCCAGCGTCACGTCACGGCGCACCAGCGCCTCGATCGCCTGCGACATCTGCATTTCCGCAAGACCACCCATTTCGACGATCATGTTATCGAGCCGGTTCAGGTCCTCGTCGAACGAACGGACGATATGTTCACCTGCCATGTCTGGTACTCCCCTTCTAGCCGATCCGGCCGGTAATGTAGGATGCGGTTCGTTCGTCTTCGGGCTTGGTGAAGATCTTTGTGGTTTCGCCCTGCTCGACAAGATCGCCCAGGTGGAAAAACGCCGTGCGCTGCGATACGCGCGCCGCCTGCTGCATCGAATGGGTGACCATGACAATGGTGTAGTTCTCGCGCATCTCGTCGATCAGTTCCTCGATCCGCGCCGTCGCAATGGGGTCCAGCGCGGAACACGGTTCGTCCATCAGGATGACTTCGGGCTGCACCGCCACCGCGCGCGCGATGCACAGGCGCTGCTGCTGACCGCCAGACAATCCGGTGCCGGGACCGTCCAGCCGGTCGCAGACCTCGTCGAACAACCCGGCCTGCTTCAGGCTGCGCTCGACGATCCCGTCCAGTTCGCTCTTGCTGCTCGTGATCTTGTGGATGCGCGGGCCGTAGGCGACGTTATCGTAGATCGATTTCGGGAACGGGTTGGGCCGCTGGAACACCATGCCGACGCGGGCGCGCAGAAACACCACGTCCATATCCGGGTCCAGTATGTTCTGCCCGTCGAGGATAATATCGCCCGTCACCCGGCAGCCTTCGATCACGTCGTTCATCCGGTTGATGCAGCGCAGGAAGGTGGATTTGCCGCAGCCCGACGGGCCGATCAGCGCCGTAACCTGCTTCTCCGGAATTTCCAGCGACACGCCCTTGATTGCCCGCGCATCGCCATAGAACACCTCGACATTGCGGGCGCTGATCTTCAGGGCGTTTTCCTGTGCCGGCGCTGTCACGTCAGTCGCCCTCTCCATTGCCGTATCATCCATGCGGCTTACTACCTACCAACGTTGTTCGAATTTTTTGCGCATCACGATTGCGACAAGGTTCATGACCACCAGGAAACCCAGCAGGATCAGGATCGCGGCCGCGGTCTTTTCGCTGAACCCGCGTTCCGGACTGTCCGCCCAGAGGAAAATCTGCACCGGCAGCGCGGTCGCAGGCTCCAGAATGCTTTGCGGCACATCGACGATGAACGCGACCATGCCGATAAGCAGCAGCGGCGCGGTTTCGCCGAGCGCCTGCGCCATGCCGATGATCGCGCCGGTCAGCATGCCCGGCAGCGCCGACGGCACCACATGGTGGAACACCGCCTGCATCTGGCTGGCGCCGAGCCCCAGCGCCGCCTGGCGCAGCGAAGGCGGCACCCCTTTCAGCGACGCGCGGGCGGATACGATGATCGTCGGCAGGGTCATCAGCGCCAGCACCATGCCGCCGACCAGGGGCGAGGAGCGCGGCATGCCGAAAACGCCGAGGAACATGGCAAGGCCCAACAGCCCGAAGACGATCGACGGCACCGCCGCCAGATTGTTGATGTTGATTTCGATCAGGTCGTTGATCCGATTGCGTGGCGCGAACATTTCCAGATAGACCGCCGCCAGCACACCGACCGGAAAGGACAGGATGAAACACACGAACAGGCTCAGCATGGATCCGACCAGCGCGGCCAGGATACCGGCCTGTTCCGGTTCGCGGGAATCGCCGGCGGTGAAGAACCGGCTGTTGAACTGTTTCTCAAGCAGCCC
Organism: Pseudomonadota bacterium; assembly: GCA_027619655.1. GTDB lineage: Bacteria > Pseudomonadota > Alphaproteobacteria > UBA8366 > MarineAlpha4-Bin1. The sequence goes on along the minus strand of JAQCHR010000157.1, from coordinate 2,218 downwards.
CTGGGACTTCAGCATGTCCATCCAGCTAATCTGCTTGTCGGAAAAGCGGCGCTCATCCTGCGGCACATCCAGCGGCACGCTGCCCTTGAACGCCATGTCGAAATCGTCTGACGCGGTCAGCCACACTTTGCGGGTCGTACCAATGATCGACGGATCGTCCAGCACCATGTTCATCAGTTCGAATTGCGCCACTGAACTGACCGTGTCATCAAGGCTGCGCCGGTCGCTGCGGCTGGTGACTTCAGGGAACAGGCCGCGGAGCGCATCGCGAACGAGGCGCTGGTAGTTCGCCCGGGCCAGGACATCCGGGTCGCGTTTGCCCTCGGGATCGATGACGGCGGGATCGAAATTGATTTCAAGCTGGACAAAGGTCTGTTGAAACGCCTTCCAGCCGGTCGATCCGATCGACAGGACCATGAAGGCCAGGAAACCCAGCGCCCCGACGATGGCGGCGAGGCCGATGCCCCGAAACCATGCTTCCGAACGGTGGCGCGCGGCGAGGCTGGCGGCGATCTTGTCGCTGTTCGCGAAGCCCCGGCTGGTGGAGTCAGTCATATTGCTGCCTGTACTTTCGAACGACCCGCAACGCCACGACGTTGAAGATCAGGGTGATGAGGAACAGCAGGAGGCCGAGCGCGAAGGCGGACAGGGTCTTGGCGCTTTCGAATTCCTGGTCGCCCGTCAGCAGGGCGACGATCTGCGCGGTAACCGTCGTGACCGCCGCCAGCGGGTTCGCGGTCAGGTTCGCGGCCAGCCCGGCGGCCATGACGACGATCATGGTTTCACCGATAGCGCGGGACATCGCCAGCAGGATACCGCCGGAAATACCCGGCAGCGCCGCCGGCACGATGATCTGGCGAATGGTTTCGGCCCGTGTCGCACCCAGACCGTAGCCGCCCTGGCGCAGGGAATCCGGCACGGCGGCGAGCGCATCGTCGGACAGCGAGGAAATGAAGGGAATTATCATGATTCCCATGACCGCACCGGCGGCGAGCGCGCTTTCCGAGGAGATATCGAGGCCCATGCCCGTGCCCGTATCGCGGATCATCGGGGCAACAACCAGGGCCGCAAAAAAGCCGTAAACCACGGTCGGGATGCCGGCGAGAATTTCCAGCAGCGGCTTCAGGATATCCCGCGCCCGACGCGAGGCGTATTCGGACAGGTAAATTGCCGACAGCAGACCGAAGGGCACCGCGAACGTCATGGCAATAGCGCTGATCAGGAAGGTACCGGTCAGCAGCGGCACCGCACCGAACGAACCGGTGGAGCCGACCTGTTCCGCCCGCAACGCGGTTTGTGGGCTCCAGTTCAGACCAAATAGAAATTCGAAAATCGAAACCTTGTCAAAAAACCGGATGGACTCGAACAAAAGAGAAAAAACAATTCCAGCGGTGGTGAGGATGGCGACCGTGGCGCAGGCGACCAATAATACCATGGCGGCGCGCTCGACGTTTTTCTGAACCGTCCTCGCCCGCGACCGGCCTGAAAGGCTGCCGCGGGCGAGACCGTTTACAGTCGCCGCATTACATGGAGAGGTTGGCAAGGCCCATTACCTTTTCATGCCAGGTCTTGCGCTCGTCGTCACCAAGCGGAATGAGACCCTTGTCCGTCAGGTAACCCTCGTTACCCCAGGTGCTGTCGGCGGTGAATTCGGCCATGAATTCCTTAATGCCGGGAACCTTACCGATATGCGCCTTCTTGACGTAGAAGAACAGCGGACGCGACACAGTGTAGTCGCCGGATGCGATTTTCTCGAAAGCCGGTTCGACGCCGTTGATCTTGCTGCCCTGGACGGTGTCCGAATTCTGGTCGAGGAAGCTGTAGCCGAAGATGCCGAAGGCATCCGGATTGGCGTTCAGTTTCTGCACGATCAGATTGTCGTTTTCGCCGGCTTCGACGAACCCGCCATCTTCACGCATCGTCCGGCAAAGGGCCCTGTACGCCTTCTTGTCGCTCTTGGCCATTGCCTTGATCGCCGGGAATACACCACACCCTTTGTCCATGACCAGTTCGACAAAGGCGTCGCGCGTGCCGGAGGTCGGCGGCGGGCCCATCACTTCAATCTTGATTGCCGGCAGGGCCGGGTTCACGTCTTTCCAAGTCTTGTTCGGATTCGGAACAACCTTGCCGTCCACCATGATATCCTTGGCCAGCGCGAGGAACAGGTCCTTGCGGGTCAGATCGACCTGGGCCGCCTTGCGGGAATTGGCGACGACGA
>JAQCHR010000156.1 GCA_027619655.1 Pseudomonadota bacterium | reverse complement strand
GGCTTCGAGAGCGTCATCATCCGCTATCGCGGCGACAGCGCGGCGGAGCAGACCGAGCAGATGGACCGGTTCGCCGGGGATATTCTGCCGAAGCTATAGGGAATTGGCGCAACGCGGCCGGACCTCCCATGGGAAGGCCCGGCCGATTGTTGTCACGAGCAACCGGCGGTGGCGCGTTGTCCGCCGCTCGGTGCGTTGCGACGCCACAGTGCGGCGACTGAACGGAACAGAGGCCGAGTTAAATTGTGCAGGGCTTCGGCGCGTTCCTCTCGGGCGTTGCGCAGCGCCGCGTCGAGTACGGCCTGGGAGGGAACGGTGAAACGGGGTTCATTGGTCTGTAACATCTGAGTAATCCTCATATGATCAATTGCGTTGATTGGAAGGTATTGCTTGTTTTACGGTTCTACAAACGATGTTATCTCAGGCTATGGATTAGGAATACTCATGCATATTCCGATATTGCCGCTGAACGCCCTGCGCGCCTTCGAGGCATCGGCCCGCCATCTCAGCCTGAGCAGGGCGGCGGCCGAACTGCATGTCACACCGAGCGCGCTCAGCCATCAGATCAAATCGCTGGAGGACATTCTGGGCCGCAAGCTGTTCACCCGGAAGGTGAGGGCTATCGAACTGACTGCCGCGGGCAAACTGCTTTATCCGGGGCTGCAGACCGGCTTTACCCATATCCGGGAAGCCGTCGCGGGATTGCAGCCGCAGGGCGACAGCCGGATTCTTGTCATCAGCACGCCGCCGGGATTCACGGCCAAGTGGCTGGCCCCGCGCCTGTACCGGTTTGCAACGATGTATCCCGATATCGATGCGCGCGTTTCCTCCTCGATGGCCAATGCAGACTTCACCAGCGACGGGGTCGATGTTGCGATCCGGAATCTACCGGCGAACCACGTCGCCACGAAGGAACTTGCCGCGGAAAAGCTGATCGAGATCGCGCTGCTGCCCGTCTGCAGCCCGAAACTCATGGCGACGCATGGACCGCTTGATGCTGCGGCACTGCTCGGGCGACTGCCGTTGATCCATGACGAAACCTTCGCCGACCGGCTTGAAATTCCGGGATGGTGCGAATGGCTGGATATGGAAGGAATCGGCAATGTCGATCTGGGACGCGGGTTGCGGTTCAACAGTGCGGACCATGCCCTGGACGCGGCGGTGCAGGGCGCGGGAATCCTTTTGGCGCATAATGTTCTGGCCTATGACGACCTGCAGACCGGCCGGCTTGTCCAGCCTTTTGGCCTTACCCTGCCGACCGGCCGCGCCTATCACCTTGTTTATCCGCGCGGTGCCGGGGAAACAGCCAAGCTGGCGGCGTTTCGCCAATGGTTCAGGCAGGAGGTCGTGGCAATGCTGGACCATCTGGTAACGCCCACGGCGGGGGCGCTCGCAGCGGGCAGGTGAAGCCCCGCGACGGTCCGAAAGGCGGCGGTATAAACAGTACCTCGAATCGCCGCGCCATTTTCAGGAGAATAAAAGAGACATAATAATTAACTTTGAAGGCGGCCCGGGTTGGCGAGGTCGGTATCGGGGGCGGATTCCCGCCCGGTAATGATCGCCATGTTAGGCCCCTTGCCATGGCGACCGCATCACGTAACACTCCACTACATGGATACGAATTTTTATCAGGACTGGCAGATCAGAAAGCCGGTCGTGCGGGGCGGTGGTGGTGTCGTGACGAGCCATTTTCGCGCCGCAGCGGAGGCAGGGGCCGATGTCCTGCGGGCGGGCGGCAATGCGGTGGATGCGGCGGTGGCGGCGTCCTTCGCGATTTCGGTCATTGAACCCTGGATGAGCGGCCCGGGGGGGTGCGGTTACATGCTGGTCTATCTAGCGGCGGAAGACCGGGTGCGCTGCATCGATTACGGCACGATCGCGCCGGACGGGCTGGATCCCGAGGATTACCCGCCTGCGGCGGGCGAAGGCGGCGATATCTTCCCCTGGCCCGCCGTGGTCGAGGACCGCAACGTACACGGCTACCATGCCATCGCGTTGCCGGGGCAGGTCGATGGCGTCGGCTTTGCGTGGGAGCATTACGGCACCAAGGCCTGGGCGGACCTTCTGGCCCCGGCCATCGAACTCGCCGAACGGGGCCTGCCGGTCAACTGGATGACGACCTTGCGCATCACGGCAGCCATGCCGGACCTGCTGCGCTATCCGGAAAGCCGGAATATCTACCTGCCGGGCGAGGTGCCGCCGGTGCCGATGCTGGGCAAGCCAGTGCCGCATATCCCCATGGGGCAATTGAAGGACACATTGCAACGCCTGGCGGATGCCGGGCACCGCGACCTTTACGAAGGGGATATTGCCGTGCGGATCGTCGCCGATCTGCAGGCCGGGGGCAGTTCAATGACCCTGGACGACCTTGGCGCCTATCACGCGCGGGAGGTCGATCCGCTGGAACGCCCGTTTGGCGACGGTCGCCTGTTTGCCGCGCCGGGCCTCACGGCGGGACCGACCATGTTCGAGGTGCTGGACGAAACAAAGGGGAAGGTCGGCAAGGGCGCGCCCGGACCGTCGGAATACGCCCTGTGGGCGACGGCGCTGGACCGGGCCTATACCGACCGGCTGGCGACGATGGGCGACACGGATAACCGGCGCAGCCCCGGTTCGACGACCCATCTCTGCGTGATCGACAAGGACGGCAACATGGTCAGCCTGACTCAGACGCTGCTGTCGGTTTTCGGCAGCAAGGTGGTGCTGCCGGCGACGGGTATCCTGATGAATAACGGAATCCTGTGGTTCGACCCGCGGCCGGGCCGGCCGAATTCGCTGGAGCCCGGCAAGCGGCCGCTGACCAATATGTGCCCGGTGATGGCGACGCGCGACGGCAAGCCATGGTTCGCGGTCGGTGCGTCGGGCGGGCGGCGGATCATGCCGGCTGTCATGCAGGTGTCGTCGATGCTGGCGGAAGGCGGGATGGAATTCGAGGACGCCTTCCACCATCCCCGGATCGATGTCAGCGGCGATGGCCGCGCGACCCTGGATACCCGCCTCGGCAGCGACGTGGAGACCGCCGTTGCGGCCCATATGCCGGTCTTCCGCGAAGAGCAGACCCCCTATCCGAACGCCTACGCCAAACCCAACGGGGTGATGCATGACCCCGCGACGGGTGAGTCGCTGGGGATGGCCGATGTGATGAACCCGGTATCCGGCGCCGTTGCCGAATAGGCCGCTGCCTTGACGGTTCCGGAAAACGCACTGGAATCGGCCGTTGGCTTGTGTCATGTAACCTCCGCAACCAAACCGAACGCGGAGTTTTCGTCGTGCACGCCAATCAATCACTGATCCTGGCCTTGCCCAAGGGACGCATCCTGAAGGAAGTGATGCCGCTGGTGAACCGGGCGGGCATTACGCCGGAACCGGCATTCGATGATCCGTCGGCGCGTCAGTTGCAGTTCGCGACCAACGTGGAAGGCCTGTCGATCATCCGCGTCCGCAGCTTCGATGTGGCGACCTTCGTTGCCTTCGGCGCCGCGCATTTCGGCGTTGCGGGCAATGATGTGCTGATGGAATTCGACTACGGCGAAATCTACGCACCGGTGGATCTGGATATCGGCCATTGCCGCCTGTCCGTAGCGGAGCCGCGGGATATGGTGGAAAGCGACGACCCGACGCGATGGAGTCATATCCGCGTCGCGACCAAGTATCCGGGGATTACCCGCAAGCATTTTGCCGCCCGTGGCGTGCAGGCGGAATGCATCAAGCTGAACGGCGCGATGGAACTGGCCCCCGGGCTGGGCTTGTGCCGGCGTATTGTCGATCTGGTTTCGACCGGCGCAACCCTGCGCGAAAACGGACTGGTCGAAATCGAGAAGATCGCGGATGTCACCAGCCGCCTTATTGTCAACCGGGCAGCGCTGAAGACGCGTCCGACGGAGGTCCAGCCCTGGATCGACAGGTTCCGTGAGATCGCCGATGCCGCTTAGGCTGTCTGCGCTTGATCCGGCTTTTGAGGCGCAATTCACCGACCTTCTGGCGGCCAAGCGGGAAGCCAGCGTCGATGTGGGAAATGCGGTCGCGGCCATTCTGGAGGACGTCCGCCGGCGCGGCGATGCCGCCCTGCTGGCGTATACCAGGCGCTTCGACCGGCTTGATCTCGATGCCTCGGCGTTGCGGGTCAGCGATGACGCGCTGGCGGCGGCGTCTGCCGAATGCGACCCGGATGTCCTCGCGGCGCTGGCAACGGCCGCGGCGCGGATCGAGGATTTCCACCGCAGGCTCGTGCCGGAAGACCTCGCCTATACCGATGGCGCCGGTGTCCGGCTCGGCGCGCGCTGGTCGGCTGTGGAGGCTGTAGGCCTTTACGTTCCCGGCGGGACGGCGGCCTATCCCAGTTCCGTATTGATGACCGCGATCCCGGCCCGGGTCGCCGGGGTCGAACGGATCGCCATGGTCGCGCCGACACCGGACGGCAGGGTGAATCCGCTGGTGCTGGCGGCGGCGCGGCTGGCCGGTGTGACCGAGGTGTATCGGATCGGCGGCGCGCAGGCGATTGCCGCGCTGGCCTACGGGACGCAAAGCATTCCCGCGGTCAGCAAGATCGTCGGGCCGGGCAATGCTTATGTCGCCGCCGCGAAACGCCAGGTCTTCGGCCATGTCGGCATCGACATGATCGCCGGGCCGTCGGAAATTCTCGTGGTGGCGGACCGGGAAAACGACCCGGACTGGATCGCTGCCGACCTGCTGTCGCAGGCGGAACATGACGAAGCGGCGCAGTCGATCCTGATCACCGACGATGCGGGTTTTGCGGATGCCGTGACAGCGGCCGTTGAACGGCAGCTCACGACCCTGGCCCGCAGCGATATCGCCGCGGCAAGCTGGCGCGACAATGGCGCCGTCATCACCGTGGCCGCGCTGGCGGATTCCATTCCATTGGTCAACCGCATCGCGCCGGAGCATCTGGAACTGGCGGTCGCAGACCCGGATGCGCTGGCGGCGCAGGTGCGCAATGCGGGTGCGATTTTCCTGGGCCGTTATACTCCGGAAGCCATCGGTGATTATGTAGGCGGTCCGAATCATGTTCTGCCGACGGCACGGACCGCACGGTTTTCATCGGGCCTGGGTGTGCTGGATTTCATGAAGCGGACGACGCTGATTGGCTGTGACGCGGCCAGCCTGGCCGTCATCGGCCCCGCCGCCGTATCGCTGGCCAATGCCGAGGGCCTGGCGGCGCATGCCCGTTCGATTTCGATACGGCTGAATTCTTCCGGCAACGGATAGGCGCGCCATCGCGATGTCGGACCAGCGCATCGTTCATATCGAACTCGACCGGAAGACGCTTGTCAGCCGCAGCGCCGAGGTCGAGCATGAGCGTGCGGCGGCGATTTACGATCTTCTCGAAGAGAACCACTTTGCGCCGGCCGGTGATTTCAGCGGTCCCTACCAGGTCCATATGCGGGTCGAGGATGCCAACCGGCTGGTCATCGATGTCAGCGACGATCACGATGGTGCGCAGGTCAGCATCGCCATGTCCCTGATGCCGTTCCGGCGCATCATCCGCGACTATTTCAAGATCTGTGAAAGCTATTTCGACGCGATCAAGCGGTTGTCGCCGTCGCAGATCGAAACCATCGATATGGCGCGGCGCGGGCTGCACAATGAAGGATCCGAGTTCCTGATGGAGCGGCTGGAGGGCAAGGCCGTCATGGACAGGGATACCGCCCGGCGCCTGTTCACGCTGCTTTGCGTCCTGCATTTCCGCGGCTGACCCATGATCGAAATGCCCGATTCCGTTCTTTTTGCCTGTACCTGGAACGCGGTACGATCGCCGATGGCGGAGGCCATGATGAAGTTCCTGCACGGGCACAGAGTTTATGTCGATTCCTGCGGCGTGCGCTGCGGGGAACTGGATCAGTTTGCCGTGGGGGTTCTGGACGAGATCGGCATCGATGTATCGCGCCACAAGCCGAAGACCTTCGAAGAACTGGAAGACACGTCCTATGACCTGATCATCACGCTGTCGCCGGAAGCCCAGCACCATGCGCTTGAAATGACCAGAACGATGGCCGTTGAGGTCGAGTTCTGGCATACACTGGATCCCAGCACCATCGACGGCAGTCGCGAGAGGCGCCTGGGGGTCTATCGTCAGATTCGCGATCAGTTGATGAATCGGCTGAAAGACCGCTTTCCCATTGTCCCGACAATTGGCGTATGATGGTCGCTGCCGGACGGATCGGTTATAGTGCCTCCGTCAATCGGCTTGATGAGAAGAGGGTATGGCAAAAGAAGAACTTCTGGAATTCGAAGGCATTGTAAACGAAGTGCTGCCCAATGCGATGTTCCGGGTGACCCTGGAGAACGGGCACGAGTTGCTTGCGCATACGGCTGGAAAAATGCGTCGTTTCCGCATCCGTGTCCTCGCAGGGGACAAGGTGACGGTGGAAATGACCCCTTATGATCTGTCCAAGGGGCGGATCATATATCGCCACAAATAAACCCCATGCCGCAGGAAAACAGCGCGCCGCGCCTGGTTCTGGCGTCGGCGTCGCCGCGCCGGCTCGAATTGCTGCGGCAGATCGGCCTGCCGCCGGAAACCGTCATCCCCGCCGATATTGATGAATCGCCATTGCCCCGGGAACTGCCGCGCCAGTATGCATCGCGGATCGCGGCGGCGAAGCGCGACGCCGTCGCGCCGGACCATCCCGGTTCAATCGTGCTGGCCGCGGATACCGTGGTGGCGCGGGGCCGGCGGATCCTGCCGAAGGCGGATACCGTCCAGGTTGCCCGTGACTGTCTGAAGCTGCTGTCTGGCGAACGGCACCGGGTCTATGGCGGGATCGCGCTATGCGGGCCGGACGGTCGCCGCACGGCCCGGGTGGTGCTGACATCCGTCGTCTTCAAGCGGCTGTCGCATGACGAAATCGAGTCCTACCTCGCCAGCGGGGAATGGGACGGCAAGGCGGGGGGCTATGCAATCCAGGGGCGCGCCGCGGCCTTCGTGCGGCAGATCAATGGTTCCTATTCCAATGTCGTCGGGTTGCCGCTCTTTGAAACGGCGCAACTGCTGCAGGGCATGGGGCTGCGGTCATGACGGCGGACGCCATCGATATTCTTGCCGAGGTCTCGCCGGGTGAAACCCGGATCGCCCTGGTTGACCAGCGGGGCAGGCTGGTCGAATTGCGAATCGAACGGATCGACCGGCCTTCGCTGGTCGATGGCATCTATCGCGGGCGGGTGCGGCGCGTCGAACCGGGACTCGACGGCGCCTTTGTGGATTTTGGCGCCGGAGTCGATGGCTTCCTGCGGCGGTACAAGGGGCTGCACGAGGGGCAGGCGATCACCGTTCAGGTCAGCCGGGACAGCGCCGGTTCCAAGGGGCCAGCGCTGAGCGACCGTATCGCGCTGCCCGGGCGCTATCTCGTCTGGACGCCATCGCGGCCCGGCATCGTGTATTCGGCGCGGCTGGGCGCCGGCCGGGATCGGGCGCGGCTCGAATCCGTCATGCCGGCGATCCTGCAGGCGGGCGAGGGGGTTTCGGTTCGGGCGGCGGCGGCCTGTGTCGACGATGCGGTGATTGCGATGGAGGCAGAGCGGCTGCGCGCGGCCTGGCGAGACCTTGAGGAAGCCGTACCCGGCGCCGCCGTACCGGGTACGCTGTTCGCCGCGCCGTCATTGCTGGTCCGGACCCTGCGAGATGGGGACGAAGGCGATGTGGTCATCGACGACCGCATTGCGTTGCGAGAGGTCCAGGCGCTTGTCGATGACCGGATGCCGGACCGGCAGGGGCGCGTGCATCTGCATTCGGATACGGTTCCCATTTTTGATGGCCATGACGTCGCCGACGCGATAGACGGGGTCTGCGACCGGGTTGTGACGCTGCCGGGTGGCGCCAGGCTTACCTTCGATACGACCGAAGCCCTGACGGCGATCGATGTCGATAGCGGCGCCGGCGGCCATGGCTCATCGGATAGCGCGAGCCTCAAGACCAATCTGGCCGTATTGCCGGAAGTGGCCCGGCAGATTCGGCTGCGGAATATTTC
>JAQCHR010000155.1 GCA_027619655.1 Pseudomonadota bacterium | reverse complement strand
AACGCACTTCCCGACGGCAAACTGCCGCCGACCTTCAAAACCGTAATCAAGGGCGTCGTCGGCGTCGGAGACGGGTTTCCGTATGCTTTTATTTCACCAAATTACACGGCCTTTATGGGCAATGTGCCCGAACTGGAAAAGGCCGCCACCGGACACGGTATATTTTCGGTCGGCGAAGAACCCGACGGGGTGGTGCGGCGCGTTCCCATCATTTCACGCGTCGGCGAGGAAATCCGGCCGGCGCTGTCCATCGAACTGCTGCGTGTCGCGCTGGGGGGCACCGGCGTCTTCGTCCGGCGCGATCCGGCGGGTATTTCCGATATCATCATCCAGCGCATCGGCCAGCCGGGATACAGTATTCCGACGGATCGGAACGGCCGGATCTGGGTCCATTTTTCAAAACCCGCCCCTTACAACACCAAGAACAACGAAGGCCGGCTGTATATCTCCGCCTCCGATGTCATAAACGGGAAAGTGCCCAAGGAGCGGCTGGCGGGCAGGCTGTTCATTCTCGGTACCTCCTCCGTCGGGCTGCTCGATATCCGGGCGACGCCGATCGCGCCCCGGCTGCCCGGGGTGGAGGTCCATGCGAATATCCTGGAAAATATCATCGGCGCGACCAATGCCCGCGTCCAGAAACAGGACGAAATCGTGCAGGCGGGACTGGCCGAAGCGAAGGAACGCGGACTGGAGGCCGGATCGCCCGAATACCAGGCGCTTGCCGCGAAGATCAATAACGAGAAACTGCAGGTCGTCGATTTCGATTTCTATCTGAAATACCCCTATTTTGCGGACGCCGTCGAAATCTCGATGATCCTGTTCGCGGGTATCTTCATGATCATCTTCATCCCGCGGCTGGGCCCGATGCTGACCCTCGCCGGGGTCGCCGTCGCCGGCGCCGCCCTCGTCGGCGGCAGCTGGTACCTGTATTCGGAACACCTCACGCTGATCGACGTGACCTATCCCGGCGTCGTCACCATGGCGCTGTATTCCGTGCTGACCTTCGCCAACTACACCCGCGAAGCCGCGGAGAAGAAGCAGGTGCGCGGCGCCTTCGCGCAATACCTCTCCCCCGCCCTGGTCGAGCAGCTTGCCGACAACCCCGAACGGCTGAAACTCGGCGGCGAAACCAAGGAAATGACCTTCCTGTTCTGCGACGTCCGGGGCTTCACCGCCATCTCCGAAACCTTCAAGAGCAATCCGCAGGGCCTGACGGTGCTGATCAACCGCCTGCTGACGCCACTGACCAATGCGATCCTGGCGCGCAGGGGCACCATCGACAAGTATATGGGCGACTGCATCATGGCGTTCTGGAACGCGCCGCTGGATGACAATGACCATGCGGTCAATGCCTGCCATTCCGTCCTGGCGATGTTCGCCGCCCTTGATGTCCTGAACGAGGAACGGCGCCTGGAAGACGAAGCCGCGGGCGTGAAGCACCTGCCGCTGAATGTCGGCGCCGGCATCAATACCGGCGAATGCGTCGTCGGCAATATGGGGTCCGACCAGCGTTTCGACTATTCCGTCCTGGGTGACCCGGTCAACCTCGCCGCCCGGTTGGAAAGCCAGTCGAAGAATTACGGGGTCAAGGTCGTACTCGGCCCGAAAACGGGTGTCTCGGCCGAAGAGGCCGGATTTGCCGTACTGGAACTGGACCTCATCCAGGTCAAGGGACAGTCCATCGGCGTCAATATCCATTGCCTGCTTGGCGGCGCCGATTTTGCCAGTTCGCCGGAATTCGTCGCAATCAAGGCACTGCACAAGGAATTCATCTCCGAATACCGGCACCAGCACTGGGACATTTCCGAAGGAAAAATGGCGGAATGCCGCAAGATGGCCCGTGACATGGATCTTGGCATGGATGTCCTGTACGACATGTACAAGGAGCGGATCGACGAATACCGCGAAGTCCCGCCGCCGATCGGCTGGGACGGCGTCTACGTGGCCACCGAAAAGTAGTCAGGCAGTCGTCCCGCCACGCGGCAGGTTGCCCGGTTCACTCGCGGTGTCATGCTGGCCCACCACGGAATCGGTTACCGATTCCCCTGAACTGTTCCCCGCCGTCGCCAGTTGCTGCAGCGCTCCCGCGATCCGAAGGAATACCGGCCGCCAATCGCCCAGGATCCGCTGACGGAACAGCCGCATGTTCGGATACCAGGGCGTATCCTCGCGCCGGAACAGCCAGCGCCACTCGCCGCCGAAGGGCAGGATCGTCCAGACCGGCTTGCCCAGCGCCCCGGCCAGGTGTGTGACGGCGGAATCGATGCTGATCACCAGGTCGACCTGATCGATAATCGCCGCGGTTTCGCCGAAATCCGTCAATTGGTCCGACAGGCTGAAAACATTGTCCCGCGCCAGATGCGGTTTCATCTCCGCACTCCGGGGCCCCCACTGGATGCTGTAGAAATCGATACCGGGGATATCGAACAGCGCCGCGAACCAGTTCACCGGGCAGGAACGGAACCGGTCATCGCTATGGGTCGGCCGCCCGGCCCAGACAAAGGCAACCGCGAGTTTACTGCCCTTGCGTCGCTTGATACCTGCCCTGGCATCCGGCGGCGGCCGAAGGTAGGGCACCTTGTTCGGGATCGTTTCCACCGTCGTGCCAAAACGGTTCGGCAGGCTCAGCAGCGGCACCTGCACCTCGAAGGTAACCGAGGCTTCGGAGCCGAGCGCAAAGACCTCGTCCACCCCTTCCAGGGTCTTGAGGACCCGGAAGAGTTCCGGTTCGCAGGCCAGATAGATGGTCCCCGCGCCGGCGCGCTGGCGGATCAGGGGGACATAACGGATGAACATCAGCGTGTCGCCGAACCCCTGCTCCACATGGACCAGCAGCCGGCGCCCGTTCAGCGGACTGCCGTCCCAGAGCCGGTCCCGGACGTTCTTGACGTTGGTCTTGTAGGCCGCCATGTCGAAGCGGGACTCATATGCGGCCCAGCCTTCCTTGTACTGCCCGTTCATCAGCAGCACGCTGGCGGGGGCGAAATAGGCGCGCGCGGCATTCGGCTGCAATTCACGCACCCGCTTGTAACAGTTCAGGGCATCCTGCAACCGCTCCATCCGCAGCAGCGCGTTGCCCAGCGAGTAGTGGCCGTCGGGGTCGTCCGGCGCCAGTTCCGCCACCCGCCGCAGCAGATGCAGCCCCTCGCCCGTATGGCCCAGCTTCAGGACCACATGGCCGAGGTTCTTCATCGCCGAAACGTCCTCGGGCATCATCACCAGCGCATGGCGCAACATCATGGCCGCTTCCTCGTAGCGGCCCAGCTTCTCCAGCGTCGCGCCAAGATTGGTCAGGCAGCGCATCTTGTTGGGGTTGAGGTCGATACTGCGCTGATACGCCTTCAGCGCGTTTTCGAACTGTTCAGCCTGAAACAGAGCGTTCCCCAGCTTGTACCAGCCATTCGGCCAGTTCGGCGCAATCTTCGCAGCCTTGTCGAAGGCCTCGATGGCCTCCCGGGGTTTTCCCTGGTTGAGAAACGCATCGCCCCGGTTGGCATGCGCTTCGGCGTAATCCGGCCGCAGCGTCGTTGCTGCCTCGAAGGCCGCCAGCGAATCGTCGACCCGCCCCATCCGGTACATCAGGTTGCCTAGATTATTCTGCACCTCGGGAAAATCCGGCCGGTGCGCGAGTGCCGTCCGATAGGCTTTCTCCGCCGCTTCCAGCGCGCCGGATTCCGCATGGGCGATGCCGAGGTTGTTATGCGCATCCGCATAATCCGGCTGCAGCGCGATGGCCTTTTCCAGCGCCGTTACCGCTTCGGAATACTGGCCTGCAAGCCGCAACAGATATCCGAGCGTATTGTGGTATGACGCGGAATCGCCCGCCATGGCCACGGCCTGCCGCACATGCCGGATCGCGATATCGTTGCGTCCGGCGCGATGGGCGATGACCCCCAGCAGGTGCCATGCCTCCGCATTGCCTTCCTCCCGCGCCAGAACGTCCCGGCAGGACTTCTCGGCTGCCGCGAGGTCGCCGGACTGGAACAGCGCAACGGCTGCGGAAAGGGGTGATGAATCGTCAGGCATGGACATATCTTAGCTGTTGTTAACCATGAATATGACGGGAATATCCTAACGAAACGAAAACACCCTTCATTTTCGGGATGTCACCGGATACCGTACGGGAATCACAGAAGGGAAAAACAGAAGCCTCATGAGTAAAGCAACCCCTCTCGCCGGCCTGCGCGTCATCGAACTCGGCAGCAGCGTCGCCGTCCCGTACGGAACATGGATTCTCTCCACTCTCGGCGCAACCGTCATCAAGGTCGAACGGCCGGATACCGGCGACGACTGCCGCGTCTGGGGCACCGGCTGGTACGGCGATGTCAGCGCCATCTTCGTCGCCCTCAACGCCGGCAAGCATTCGGTCACGGTCGACCTGAAGAACCCCGAACAGATCGCGACGCTGCGCCGCTTCATTCTCGAACAGGCGGATGTGGTCGTCCAGAACCTGCGGCCCGGCGTCGCGGAAAAGCTCGGCCTCGGCGCGGACGAGCTCTGCGCGGAAAACGACCGGCTCATCTATGTCAATTGCGGCGCTTTCGGCACCGAAGGGCCGCTGAGCAAGCGTCCCGGATATGACCCCCTGATGCAGGCCTTTTGCGGGCTGATGAATGTCACGGGCGAGGAAGGCCGCCCGCCGGTGCGCGTCGGTACCTCCATCGTCGACATGGGCACCGGGATGTGGTGCGTCATCGGCGTGCTTTCCGCGCTCCGCACGCTGGAACTGACCGGCAAGGGCGGGCGCGTCGATACCTCGCTGTATGAAACGGCGCTCGGCTGGATGACCTACCACGCCTGCAGTTACTTCGGCGACGGCTCCGTGCCCAAGCGGTTCGGCTCCTCCGGCCCCGGCATGTCGCCCTACCAGGCCTATCGCTGCGCCGACGGCTACCTGATCATCGCCGCCCCCAACGACCGCATGTTCGCCCGGCTCTCGAAACTGCTGGATTGCCCCGGATGGCCGACGGATCCACGCTTCGCCGACAACCCGAACCGCTGGAAGAACCGCGAGACTCTCACCGGCCTGATCGAAGGGGTCACGACGACGCGCAACATGATGGACTGGCAGCAGCAACTGGAAGGCGTCGGCATTCCCAGCGCGCCCCTGCAGGGCATCGACGAAGTCGTCAAGCACGCGCAGACCGAGGCGCTGGGCATCCTGCAGGAAACCGATGACGGCCGGTACAAGCTGATGGGCATCCCGATGTCGTTTGACAGGGAACGTCCGTTGCAGCTTGACGGCCCGCCGGAACTCGGCGCACATAACGCGGAACTGTTCGGAGAATGACAGCGATGAAAATGGAATACGAGACCCTGAAGCTCGAGCGGATCGAGGACCACCTGCTGCTGGTCACGCTGAATCGGCCGGACGCCGCGAACGCGCTGAACACGCAGATGGGCTACGATTTCCGTGAGATGTGGACCCATCTCTACATGGACCAGGAGGACCTGCGCTGCGTTGTCGTGACCGGGTCGGGCGAGCGCATCTTCTGCGCCGGCGGCGACCTGAAGGAACGCAACAACATGACCGACGCGACCTGGCAGAAGCAGCATGCGCTGTTCGAGCAGGCGATGCTGGCCATGACCGACTGCCCCATTCCGATCATCGCCGCGGTCAACGGCGCGGCCGTGGCCGGCGGGCTGGAATTCGTGCTGGCGGCCGATTTCGCCTATGGCGCCAGCCACGCCAAATTCGCGCTGACCGAGGTCACGCTGGGCATCATGCCGGGCGCGATGGGCACGCAGAACCTGCCGCGCGCCGTCGGCGTTCGCCGGGCCAAGGAAATCATCCTCACGGGCCGCATGTTCACCGCCCAGCAGGCGCTCGAATGGGGCGTCCTGAACCGGATCTGCGCCGACGGCAAGCTGATGGAGGAGACGCTGGAGACCGCGCGGGCAATCTGCAACAATGCCCCCATATCGACCCGCCAGGCGAAAAAATCGCTGAACGTATCGACCCAGATCGATTTGAAAAACGGCTACGCCTTCGAGATCGAGGCGTATAACCGCATGGTAACCACCGAGGACCGCCTGGAGGGCGTGCGCGCCTTCAACGAAAAGCGCAAGGCGCAGTTCAAAGGAAATTGAGTCCGCGACGACAGAGAAAGACATAGGAGAATGACAATGCGACCGGGAATTGACGTGGAATGCCGCGAAGTCGGCCTTCGCGATGGGCTGCAGATCCAGAAGGTGTTCTTTCCGACCCAGGACAAGATCCGCTGGCTGACGCTGGAAGCCGCCGCCGGGATGCCGGAAATCGAGGTGTGCTCCTTCGTGCCGCCGAAGCTGTTGCCGCAATTCGCGGATAACAAGGAGGTCGTTGCGGCGGCGCTGAAGATCGACGGGCTGTGCGTCGCGGCGCTGAGCCCCAACATGCGCGGCGCGCAGGACGCCTTCCAGGCCGGCATCCACAAGCTGAACTACGTCACCTCGGTCAGCGAGAGCCACAACATGTCCAATGTCCGCCGCACGGTCGATGAATCGGTGGCGGATTTCGAGCGCATCGTGGCGCTGCGCGACTCAACCCCGGGCGCCAAGGATATCCGGCTCTGCACCGGGCTGGCGACGGCGCTGGGCTGCACCATTGAGGGCAATGTCGCCGTCTCCGCCGTGCTGAAGCTGGCGGAACGCTTCGTCGAGGCCGGCGCGGACGAGCTGTCGGTCGCCGATACGGTCGGCTACGCCAACCCGCAGCAGGTCAAGGCCATGTTCGAGGCCGTGATCGACGAATTCGGCAAGACAGTGCCGATTTCCGCGCATTTCCACGACACGCGCGGGCTCGGCCTCGCCAATACCTTCGCGGCGCTGGAAGCCGGCTGCCGCCGCTTCGACGCCTCGCTGGCGGGCCTCGGCGGCTGCCCCTTCGCGCCG
The DNA here is from genome assembly GCA_027619655.1 of Pseudomonadota bacterium. Taxonomy (GTDB): domain Bacteria; phylum Pseudomonadota; class Alphaproteobacteria; order UBA8366; genus MarineAlpha4-Bin1. The sequence goes on along the minus strand of JAQCHR010000155.1, from coordinate 1,131 downwards.
AACGCGACCGGCAATATCGTCATGGAAGACCTCGTCTTCCTGCTCGAAGGCGCCGGGTTGAAAACCGGCGTGGACATCGACAAGCTGGTCGAAATCCGCGAGATCGTCGCGCGCAACCTGCCGGACGAAACGCTGTACGGCATGTATGCCCGCGCCGGTGCGCCCAAGGGCTTCGTGCCGGCCAGCGCGGCGGCCTGATAACCGATCCGGGCGGCGGCAACCGTCGCCCGCTTTCCCTGTGAGACCGACGGGCCGGGAGCTTCCCGCCGCCCGCAGAGAATGGAGACCGTCCCCATGTCGGACATGCTGCCCACCATCGACTTCGAGGAAGACGATTACCCCGAAATCCGCGAAGCCGTGGCGAAGATCTGCGAAGGCTTCCCCGGCGAATACTGGCGCGGGCTGGAGGACCAGTCGGTCGAGGGCAGCTACCCTACCGCCTTCGTCCAGGCACTGACCGAATCCGGCTTCCTCGGCGCGCTGATCCCCGAGGAATTCGGCGGTGCCGGGCTGCCGATCCGGGCCGGCGCGGTGATCCTGGAGACGATCCACGCGTCCGGTTGCAGCGCCGGGGCCTGCCACGCCCAGATGTACACGATGGGCACGGTGCTGCGGCACGGCTCGCCGGCGCAGAAGCAGGAATACCTGCCGAAGATCGCCAGCGGCGAGTTGCGCCTGCAGGCCTTCGGCGTCACCGAGCCGACCACCGGGTCCGACACCACGCAGCTCAAGACCCGCGCCGTCCGCGATGGCGACAGCTACGTCATCAACGGCCAGAAGGTCTGGACCAGCCGGGCCCTGCATTCCGACCTGATGCTGCTGCTCGCCCGGACCACCCCGGCCAGCGAGACCAAGCGGCGCAGTGACGGGCTGTCCACCTTCCTGGTCGACATGCGCGCCGCGCGCGGCAACGGCATGGACATCCGCACGCTCGACGCGATGATCAACCACAACACCACCGAGATCTTCTTCGACAACCTGCGCATTCCCGCCAGCGCGCTGATCGGCGAGGAAGGCAAGGGCTTCCGCTATATCCTCGACGGCATGAACGCCGAACGCATCCTGATCGCCGCCGAATGCATCGGCGACGCGCGCTGGTTCATCAAGAAGGCGACCGACTACGCCAACGAA
>JAQCHR010000154.1 GCA_027619655.1 Pseudomonadota bacterium | reverse complement strand
ATATACTTCATGGGAGCACTTGCAGGACGAACCGGACACCTGCAACAAAGACAGCAATATCGAGCCATAACACCGCACCGTCGGCGATCTGTGGAGATCCTGTTATCGACAGCAATGGATATCGCGCGACCGGCGATACGGCGATGCTCCATGCCGCGATCGCAAGTGCGATCAGGACGATCGGGTGGCGAATGGCCGCAAGGGCATGCAATCGCATGTATACCGTCGCGGTTCCAAGGCCCATGGCGCACAGAAATGCACCGGAATGGAGGAGAATGATGGTCGGTTCGACCTTCGGCCAAACCCCCACCGACCAGGGCAGGTGCGCAGCGAAAGGGGACATGAGAGCTATCAGAATCCCGGCGGCAATCGCCCACAGCGCAACGGATTGCGCCGTTCCAGCGGGGATTTCCGTGTCGCCCTGAGAATCAGTTCTGGTCAGTGTCATTACCCTGCGTATTTTGTGAAGCGCTTGTATACTATAGACTCGTGACCGAATGGATGGCCGCTGCGCAATAATGTTCGTGCCGTACGCCAGCAATGGCGATCCCGCCTTCGCGCGGCCTGTCGGATTGCTTAAGGGGGCATCACCAGGGTTGCGCTATACGGTTACAAATATCTGTATAACCGTATTTTCCAGACGCTTTCGCAAGGGTACTTTATGCTAGGTCCGGTTCGTTTGTTTTCGAGCCGCAGGAAGCGCCGGGACGATCTGCCATGGACAATACAGTGAAACACGCTTCGGAATATCCGGCTTCGACGGGGCGGCAAGGTGAATCCGGTGACGAGGTAACGTCCGTCATCATCGTTAATTTCAATGCCGGGCGATATCTGTGCGCTGCGGTAGAAAGCGTGTTCGCGCAGGATATGCCCGTCGAAATCATCGTGGTCGACAATCATTCAACCGATGGCAGCGTGGAAATTCTCACGGCGCAGATTGCGGACATTCGTCTGAATGTCATCCGTCTGGAGCGGAATTTCGGTTTTGCGCATGCCTGCAATGCCGGGATTGCGAAGGCGAAGGGCTCGACGTTTCTGATGTTCAACCCGGATTGCCGAATGGCGCCGGGGGCCCTGGCCATCCTCAGGGCCGCGCTGTCCGCAGGCGACAAACTGGGCATGGCCGGTTCCCTGCTGGTTAACCCCGACGGGACGGAGCAGCGCGGCGGCCGACGCGACATACCCAATCCCTGGCAGATTTTCTGCATGACCCTTCAGTTCCACCGGCTGATGCCGAATCATCCGCGCTTTCGCAGTATCAACCTGCACGACCAGCCAATTCCCGAGCAGCCGGTGCCGGTCCAGGCGGTTTCGGGCGCGTGTATGCTGGTGAAGCGCGTCGCCGTCGAAAAGGTGGGGACACTGGACCGGGCGTTTTTTATGCATTTCGAGGATCTGGACTGGTGCCTGCGGTTTTCGCAGGCAGGGTTCGGCATTGTGTTCGTGCCGCAGGCCGTGGTCGAACATACGCAGGGTGTCTGCAGCCGGGGACGGGTTCGCCGTGTGGCCTATCACAAGCATCGGTCGCTGCTGATCTTTCTCGGCAAACATTTCACGCAGTTCTACCCGTCGCTGTTCATGGCGCTGGTTTCCTGCGCGGTGACAGTCCGGTTTGTTCTTGTTGCCCTGGGATCCCTGTTCAAGACCCGCCCGATGATCCGCGACCCCTGGGACAATCCGGTGCAGCGTTCCGGCACGCTGGGCGCAAAACGGGGCGGCGCGGAACCCGGGGAACGGGAAACGGTTCAGTGATTGCCGCTGAAGGATTGGCCGGGACGGTGCATCGTCTCGCCCGTGTGGCGACGGCCGCGGTTGTTGCGAAATACCGCTTGAGCAGCGGTCGCGGCTTACTGTTCCTGTTTGCCGCGATTTTCGATCCCTACCTCTACGCCCTGACGGTCTACTTCGTTCTCGCGCCCGTGTTCAAACTGGAATCGATAGAACGGTTCCATATCCTCCTGATCGGATTCATGGCGTTTCGCTGGGGCATGTCATCGCTTCTCGCTTCGGAGAACCTGATCGCCATATTGCGCCGGATGGCGGAGCATTCGCCGACGCCGATGACCGCGGCTGTTGTCGCCGTCACGGCGCCGCCGGCATTCGTGTTCTTTCTCTCGCTGACCAGCGCGTTTGTATTTTCGCTGATGATGGACTTGCCGCAGCAGTCGCTCAGCGCCGCCGGCTGGCTGTTATTCGTCATCGCCATTCAGGCGGTATGGACTGTCGCGCTGATCCTGATTCTGGCTTTTCTGAAGGAAAGGCGGATTCTGTCCAGCGATATGCCGGTCGTCGTCTTTGCCAGCCTGCTGTGGATACTGTCGCCGGTCATGTACACCTTCCGCGACATTCCCGAAGGCGCCAGCAAGCTTTTGACGAGTTACAATCCGGTTTCGCATCTGCTGGCCGCCTATCAGAACGCCTATTGGTATGGTCAGAATATCAGCCTGGAGGTTCTGCCTGCGCTGACGGTCCTTGGCGCCGGGCTGATCTGGATACTCGGACGATTTGCGTTCCGTGACGCGCGGGCGGCGCCGCGGCGGCAGGTACGATCGGCGCCCGCCGGCGGGATTCACCTGGCCTATCTGGCTGGTCGCCGGTCGCTGGCTCCGGCAGAGACGCTTCCCGATGGCGCGGCGCCAGGTCACGTGCCGTGGCGTGCCCGTATTACGGATCTGAGGGGGCGTGACCTGGTCAGGCTGCTGGTCGCGAACTGGGATGGGACCGGTGCCGAACGAATGAATCACATCGAACGGATCGCCGAAATCAGCGCCATTGGGCGGCTGTTCGACGACTTCCTGGCTATTTATCCCGAGCAGGCGCTCGACCAGCTTGCCTTTGCCGTGGCGATGGAGTCACCGCAAGCCGGCCTCGTGCTGGACGGTCTGTTTGATACGCCGCCGCCGTCGTTCCTTTCGACAGCCTGGCTGCAGGTTCGGCAGTCGGCGGAAAGTGGCCGCGCCATGACTATTGTTTGTTATCGGCGGCCTTCTGTGCCTGAAAATATAGCAGGGACTTTCGAAGTCCAGGCGACCGGCATCGACACGCAGCGCGGCGATTTGGGACCGGCGCTGCTGCCTGCCCTTGACCTCGCCGACAGGGTGGAAAGCCGGGACGAAATCGTTGAACACGGTACCGCGACAGGCGATCCTCAGATTCCGCTTCCCTTCGCCAGCGTGCTGGTTACCGGCGGAAGCAGCCAGATCGGGCGATGTGTGTTGCGGCGCCTCGTGACGGCGGGCGCGCTGTCCTATGCGGTCGGCCGGAACAGGCCGCCCGGCCTTTCTGCCGACCGTTTTATCCCGGGCGACCTTACGGAAGAGTCGCTGGATTTTCCCGATCGGCTGGATGCGGTGGTTCATATTGCAGGCCTCTGGTACCTGCCGGGGCATATTGATGCCCTGTATGCCCGTGGTGTGCGGCGAATCGTTTGCTTCAGCACGACGTCGATTTTCGTCAAACATGATTCATCCGATGCCGGCGAGCGTGACCTTGTCGCCCGCATGGTCAATGCGGAGAAATCGGTGACCGAGCGGTGCGCCGCACTGGGAATCGCCTGCACAATATTGCGCCCGACCCTGGTCTACGGCCTCGGGATTGACCGCAATATCAGCCGCGCGGCGGTGTTCATCCGACGGTTCCGCTTCTATCCGCTGGCCGGCGAGGCGACGGGCCTGCGCCAGCCTGTGCACGCGGACGATCTGGCCGCAGCCGCGCTGGCCGTTCTCGACACGCCCGCAGCCGCCGGAAAATGCTATGAAGTCGGCGGCGGCGAGCGGCTGGTCTATCGGGAAATGATCGGGCGATTGTTCGATGTCCTGGGAATACCGCGCCGTTTTGTGGCAATTCCGTTTCTGGGTGTTTTCGCGACGATCGCCGGTTTCGTGCTGCGCCGTCCCGAGGTAACCGGCGAAATGGTGCAGCGCATGCGCCGGGATCTGGTCTGCGACAACGGCCCCGCGATCCGGGATTTCGGGTATGATCCGCGGCCGTTCCTGTCCGCGGGCCGCGCCGATTTGCCGAACGCGGGGGACGCGACGTTGACACCGTAAGGCAGGCATAAGACATTCGCGCCATGACGGATAAAGTAGCATTGATTACGGGCGTCACCGGCCAGGATGGCGCCAGTCTGGCGGAGTTGCTGCTCGCCAAGGGGTATGCGGTACACGGTATCAAGCGGCGTTCCTCGTCGTTCAATTCCGAACGCATCGAGCATTTGTACGAAGACCCCCACGAATCGGATGTGCGGTTCTTTCTGCATTACGGCGACATGACGGATGCGACGAACCTGATCCGGATCGTGCAGCAGGTGCAGCCGGATGAGATCTATAACCTCGCGGCGCAGAGCCATGTGCAGGTCAGTTTCGAAACGCCCGAATACACCGCCAATGCGGATGGCCTGGGACCCCTGCGTCTCCTGGAGGCGGTCCGGATTCTGGATTTGAAGGACAAGGTTCGGTTCTACCAGGCATCGACCTCGGAGCTTTTCGGCAACGCACCGGCGCCGCAGAACGAGGCGACGCCCTTCCAGCCGCGCAGTCCCTATGGCGCGGCCAAGCTGTACGCCTACTGGATAACGGTGAACTATCGCGAAGCCTATGGCTTCCACGCGTCCAACGGGATCCTGTTCAATCACGAGGGACCGGTGCGGGGCGAAACATTCGTGACCCGGAAAATCACCCGTGCCGTGGCGGCCATGGAGGCCGGTGTCCAGGAAAAGCTGTTTCTGGGTAACCTGGACGCCCGGCGCGACTGGGGCCATGCGCGCGATTATGTCGAGGGGATGTGGCGTATGCTGCAGCAGGACGTGGCGGATGATTACGTCATCGCGACGGGTGAATCGCATACGGTCCGGGAATTTGTGGATGCGGCGTTCAGACACACCGGCGTCGATATCGAATGGCGCGGGACGGGCGTGGACGAAACCGGCGTCGATGCCGCGACGGGGACGGTGCGGGTGCAGATCGATCCCCGCTATTTCCGGCCGACGGAGGTGGACTGTCTGATTGGCGACGCCAGCAAGGCGGAACGGGTGCTGGGGTGGCGCGCAACAATCGGCTTCGACGAACTGGTCGCCGATATGGTTCGCGCCGACCGCGCGATATTCGCCGCGGGCGATATGCAGGTCCGGAATTCGGCATGATCGACCCCGCCACCTATTTCGAAGCCGAGTTCGACGAACATGAAGCGGTCGCCGCCGCGACGCGGCGCGCACTGTCAGAACCGTTTTCCAGGATGCTCGATATCTGGGTTAGCGCGATTGAAGCCGGCAACAAGATCGTGTTTTTCGGCAATGGCGGCAGCGCCGGTGATGCCCAGCATCTCGCGACCGAACTGACGGTGCGCTACAAGCAGGACCGGCCGCCGATTGCCGCCATCGCGCTGACCACCGATACATCGGCACTGACGGCGATCGGCAATGACCTCGGTTTCGAACAGCTTTTCGCGCGACAGATAACGGCCTTATGCCGGCCGGGAGATGTTGCCGTCGCCATATCCACGTCCGGCACCAGCCCGAACATCATTGCGGGGCTGAAGGAAGCGCGGCGCCTCGGCGTCGTGACCACGGCGCTGGGCGGCAAGGGCGGCGGTGCCATGGTCGGGCTGGCCGATCCGGTTCTGGTTGTGCCGTCGGACACGACGGCGCGGATTCAGGAAATGCATATAACGCTGGGGCAGATGCTTTGCGGCGCGCTGGAACTGCGCCTCGGCCTCGTGACCTGACGGTATTGCGGCTCCGGGCGTTCAGATATACGGCGGCGCGGTATAGCCTGCGGGCGACAGCGTGAATATTTCGCACCCGTCAGCGGTAACGCCGATCGTGTGTTCGAACTGGGCTGACAGCGAGCGGTCCTTGGTGACGGCGGTCCAGCCGTCCTGCAGGATTTTCACGTCGTAGCGGCCGGCGTTGATCATCGGTTCGATGGTGAAGATCATGCCTTCCTTCAGTTCCATGCCTGTGCCGGGCCTGCCGTAATGCACGACGCTGGGCGGCGCGTGGAAAACCCGGCCGGTGCCGTGGCCGCAGAAATCGCGGACGATGGAAAAGCGGAAGGGCTCCGCATAACTCTGGATCGCATGGCCGATATCGCCCAGCGTGGCGCCGGGCCGCACGGTTTCGATTCCAAGCATCAGCGCATTATAGGTGACCTCGACGAGCTTGCGCGCCTTGACGCTGACCTTGTCGCCGACAAAGAACATCCGGCTGGTGTCGCCGTGCCAGCCATCCAGCAGTACGGTGATATCCAGATTGACGATATCGCCTTCACGCAGCTTCTTGTTGTCGTCGGGAATGCCGTGACAGACGACATGGTTGATGCTGGTGCAGATCGATTTGGGAAATCCGCGATAGTTCAGCGGGGCCGACAGGGCGCCATGAGCGATGGTATATTCGTGACAAAGCCGGTCGAGCTCACCCGTCGTTACGCCGGGTACGACGTAGGGCGTGATATAGTCGATGACTTCCGCGCCCAGCCGGCCGGCCTTCCGCATTGCCGCGAAATCGTCCGGCGTATGGATCACGACGTTTGAATAGTCCGGCCTGCGTATCACTTGCCCCAGTGTTTCGTTCATCGTTTGTCTATATCTCCTGCGGCGCGCTGCCTCGGCCCGCCTGTCCGGTTACCACGGGTAGGGGCGACGCCAGTTCAATTCCATCGACCGATACGCGGCAATCATAGCAGATCGCCTCCACGCCTTGCGCCAGCGCCGTTTCCAAGGCTTTTGCATAGGCCGGGTCGATATCCGCTGCAACCCTGAAATGGTCGCAATCATGTCGGAATACAATATACAGCATCACGGCCCGCTGTCCCGCAGCGACCATATCGATCAGTTCGGCGAGGTGTTTCGCCCCGCGTTTGGTTTCGGAATCGGGGAATTCGGCGGCGCTTGGGTCCGCGCCTAGCGGGCGCCGCAGCGTGACGCATTTTGGAGATCCAGGCGAATCGGGACGCCCGTCCTGTTCCAGAAGAATGTCGATCCGGCTGTTCTGACCGTACGGGACTTCGCGGCGCAGCGACGTGTAACCCGCCAGATCCGGGATTTCGCCGGCCGCGATCGCGTCCGTGGCGACACCGTTCGGCCGGCTGGTATTGATGCACACGAGACTGCCGTCCGCCCGGACCAGTTCCCAACGCCAGCCCAGTTTCGCCCTGGGGTTGGTGTTGGGGGACAGCCAGACTTCCGATCCCGGTTCCTGCAGACCCAGCATCGAGCCGGGATTGGCGCAATGGGCGACGACGACCTCGCCGGATTCGAGCGCGATATCCGACAGGAATCGCTTGTAGCGCCGGACAAGCGTGCCGCGAATGAGGGGGGCGGGAAATTGCATCGGCGGTAATCTATGGGCTAACCCCGTGGCGGGCAACCGGCGCCGCGCCGGGTATCGCGATGCGCATTGACCCGTGCAGGAATCGGAGTAGGTTCAATATTATTCAAACGCTTTAGTCTCTATGGGGAACCGCAATGGCGGAAAAACCTTTGAACCTCAGGGTTGAGCCGGGTGATGGCGCAATCGGGGATGTCGATGTCGAAATCTACGCCGTCCTCGGCCAGTCGACGATGCTTGTCAGCCAGCTGCTGAAAATCGGCCGTGGCGCGATAATCGAACTGGACCAGCGCACATCCGACCCGGTTGAAATCCAAGTCAACCAGCAGGCTATCGCCTATGGGGAAATCATAACCCTCGATGACAAACTCGGCGTCACGATAACCGAAGTCATCAAGAAAAACATTTACTGACGCGGTTTCGCTAGTCGGTCATCCGGCGCCGGTTTGCGGATGCAGATTGGGCGCATGACTTTTGGTTTGGTCCCATGAACGAGAATAAAATTGTCCGGGCGACGATGGTGATCATCGGCAACGAGATCCTCTCGGGGCGCACCAAGGATATCAACCTGCAATATCTCGCCAGGGGGCTGAACGATGTCGGTGTCCGCCTCTCCTGATATCGATCTGGCAGAACAAGGCCGACCAGCCGCGCTCTGTTCCGATGACCAGCGGCGTGCGGCG
>JAQCHR010000153.1 GCA_027619655.1 Pseudomonadota bacterium | reverse complement strand
CATTCGGCCCGCCCGGCAGCAGCAGCAAGCTGCCGGCCGCCGCCGTGAACGCGGATGCGCGCACCCAGGCGGTCGTTTCCTTCGGCTGGTTCTTCAGCCAGTCGTCCAGCTGGGCCGCCGTCAATTGCGTGATGGGCAGGGTCTGGGCATTCGCCCGCGCTACAAAACAGTCGGTCACCGGCCATTCTCCTCGGGAAGGGAAGGAAAGATATGATTCATCATTATCACACAGCTGCGTTGTTTGATAAAATCATTGCGATGGATCGTAAACCCGAAGGGAAGTTGCGGCGCGGCTGGACGACCGGGGCATGCGCCACGGCGGCGGCGAAGGCTGCCTATACGGCGCTGCTGACGGGGGATTTCCCCGACCCCGTGACCATCAGGCTGCCGCGCGGGCAGACGCCGGCCTTTCCGCTGGCGCAAAAATCCGTCGGCGGCGGCAGCGCGACGGCGGGGATCATCAAGGATGCCGGCGACGACCCCGACGTCACCCATGGCGCGCTGATTATCGTTACCGTGCGCGCGGGACAGGCGGGGGCGGGGATCACGTTCCATGCCGGCGAAGGCGTCGGCACCGTCACCCGGCCCGGCCTGCCGATCCCGCCCGGCGAGCCCGCCATCAACCCGGCGCCGCGCAAGATGATCCGCGAAGCGCTGGACGCCATCGCCGCGGCGCAGGGCGTGGCGGGCGATGTCGCGGTCACCATCGCGATCCCCGGGGGCGCGAAAATCGCCGAGCGGACCTGGAACCCGCGACTGGGAATCACCGGCGGCCTGTCCGTGCTGGGCACCACGGGAATCGTGATTCCCTATTCCTGCAGCGCGTGGATTCATTCCATCCGCCGGGGGATAGACGTGGCCCGGGCCACCGGCATTTCCCATATTGCCGGCGCTACGGGAAAGACCTCCGAAGCTGCCGTGCGCCGGTTTCACGGGCTCGAAGAGGAATCCGTGGTCGACATGGGCGATTTCGTCGGCGGCATGCTGAAATACCTGAACACCCATCCCCTGCCGCGGGTGACGATCGCGGGCGGCTTCGCCAAGCTGACCAAGCTGGCGCAGGGCCATCTGGACCTCCATTCGGCGCGCAGCCAGGTGGATCTGGACCGGCTGGCGGCGCTGGCGGGAACCCTCGGCGCGGATCCGGATATCCAGGCAAGCATCCGCGGGGCGAATACGGCGGCGCAGGCGCTTGGGCTGGCGCCGGCGTTGCCCGACGCCGTGGCGCGCCTGGCGCGGGAAGAAGCCCTGCGCGTCCTGTCCGGCGATATCGCGGTCGATATCCTGGTGGTTGACCGGCAGGGCGGGGCGATCGGCCATGCGGGACCGTAACCCGCATCTTCTCATCCTGGCCGGGACCGCGCATGCGGCGCGGCTGGCCGAGGCGGCGCAGGCCCGGTACGGGACCGCCCTGACGGTAACGGTGTCGCTGGCCGGGCGCACCGAGTCGCCGGAAACACTTGCCGGTTCGATGCGCATTGGCGGTTTTGGCGGTGCGGAAGGGCTTGCCGAGTGGCTGCGACGGTCGCGGGTCGATATGGTCGTGGACGCAACGCATCCTTTCGCAACGGGGATGTCGGCGAATGCCCGCCTGGCATGCGATGCGGTCGGGATTCCCCGGCTGGTGTTTTCCCGTTCCCCATGGGTCGCTGCGGCGGATGACCGGTGGCGCGCGGTGCCGGATATCGCGCGCGCGGCCGCAATTCTGCCGCAACTGGGCGCCAGAATATTCCTGAGCATTGGGTCGCAGCAATTGGCCGCCTTTGCGGGATTGCGCGGCGTTCATCTTGTGGTGCGCATGATCGATTCGCCGAAAACCGAATTGCCGCTTGCTGACTATTCGGTCATTCTGGGCCGGGGTCCGTTCTGCGAGGCGGCGGAAACCGATCTTCTTCGCGGTGAACGGATCGACGCCGTGGTAAGCCGGAACAGTGGCGGGAATGCAACATTCGCGAAGATCGCCGCGGCGCGGAACCTCCGGTTGCCGGTTGTGATGATCGCGCCGCCGCCGCCGGAGCGCGGACAATATGTCGAGACACTTGAAGAGGCCTTGCAATGGGTCGCGGAGAAGGCGGAAGGAGGAGAACACTGATGCGAATCATATACGCCGCTATTGTTGCGATGGTCACCTTGTGGACGATTCCGTCCGGCGCGCAGCTGGACATGACCGCCGGCAATCCGATGATCGATGGCGCCGCTGTTGGCAATGCCGATGTTGTTGAATACTGGATCAAGCGCGGTATGAATTTGGATCTGCGCGATGCCGATGGCCGGACGGCATTGATTTACGGTGCCTTTGTCGGGTCACCGGAAATTGTCAAACTTACCCTGGATGCCGGGGCAACGGTGGACCGGCAGGACGCAGGGGGAAATACGGCGTTGAACTGGGCGGCGAAGCAGGGCTCGTACGAGGCCGTCCGGCTGCTTGTCGACGCGAAGGCGAAGGTGAACCTGCGGAACAGGCAGGGGCTGACACCGCTGATGCAGGCGACGGCCGGTGGCTATTACGATATCGTGCAGTATCTTCTGGAGAACGGCGCGGATGTCGCCCTCCAGGACTATACCGGGCGAAACGCGCTGGACCTTGCGCGGAACGGTCGCGACCGGGATGTCCTGAGATTGCTGGAACAGGCTGAAAGCCGGCGATAGAAGACGCCGGCTATTTCCGCGGCCGCAACACGTGATGATGGTCTTCCGCATACAGGCGGCTGTCCGAAAAATCCTCTGATGCCAGGACCGGGCCGACCAGAATCAGCGCGGTGCGGGTGATTCGCGCGGCTTTGACCTTGTCGCGGATATCGGCCAGCGTGCCCCGCAGGATCAACTCGTCCGGCCAGGTCACCCGATAGGCGACGACCACCGGGCAATCCGCGCCGTAATGCGGCGTCAGGGCCCGGACCACATGCGCCATGTTATTGACCGACAGATGAATGGCCAGCGTCGCCCTGCTCAACGCCAGCGTTTCCAGGTCTTCGCCCGGCGGCATGGCCGATGCCCGTGTCGCCGTCCGGGTCAGCACCACGGTCTGCGCGATGCCGGGCAGGGTCAGCTCCGCTTTCAGCGCGGCGGCGGCAGCGGAATAACTCGAAACACCCGGTACGACATCGTAGGGTATGCCCAGCGCGTCGAGCCGGCGCATCTGCTCGCCGGTCGCGCCGTACAGGGCCGGGTCGCCGGAATGCACCCTTGCCACATCCAGGCCCTTGGCATGGGCCGCCGCGATCTCGCCGATGATTTCATCCAGGTTCAGCGGCGCTGTATCCAGGACCCGCGCGCCTTCCGGCGCCTGCGCGACGATTTCCGCCGGCACCAGCGAGCCGGCATAGAGGACAACCCGCGCCGCGCGGATCAGGTTCTGGCCCCTTACGGTGATCAGGTCGGCGGCGCCCGGCCCCGCACCGATAAAATAAACGGTCATCGCTTTCCCTTGTAACCGCGCGGCGTGAACATCCGCACCCCGTCGCCAGTGTCCAGCTTGCGGGATTCGCTGTTGCCGATGATGAGGATCGTCAGCATGTCGACCGCGTTGGTATCCAGCTCGCACAGCGGCACAATGGCCACCGTCTCGTCCGGGCGCCCCAGATTGCGGGCCACGGTTACCGGCGTGGAGGGCGGGCGGGCGGCGGCGAAGATATCGCGCGCCCGGACCAGCAACTCGCGGCGGCTGTTGCTTTGCGGATTATACAGCGCGGTGACGAAATCGCCGGTGGCGGCGGCTTCGAGACGCGTGAAAATGGCGTCGCGCGGCGTCAGAAGGTCCGACAGCGAGATTACGCAGAAATCATGGCCCAGTGGCGCGCCGGCCCGCGCGGCGGCGGCCTGCATCGCGGAAATGCCGGGCGTAACGGTGATGGCGGCCCGGCGCCAGGCCGGATCGTCGGCGGCGTCCAGCATCTCGTAGACGAGGGTCGCCAGCGCATAGATGCCCGCATCGCCCGAACAGACCAGGGCGACCCGCCGGCCCGCCGCCGCCTGCGACAGCGCCTCGCGGACCCTGTCGGTTTCTTCGCCCAGCCCGTAGGCGCGGCGTTTTTCCGCCGGCACCAGGCCGCCGAGCAGGTCGATATAGAGCCCGTAGCCGACAACGATATCCGCCGCCGCGACCAGCGCCGTCGCTTCCGGCGACCGCCACGCATCGCTGCCGGGGCCGATGCCGATGATTGCCAGCGCGCCGCGCGGCCGTCCCGCAAGTTCTCCTTGCATCGGTGCCGCGGCGCGGGCGATGGCGCAGGTCGCCCGTTTCGATTTCCGCTTGGCGACGACGAGTTTCCCGCCGGTTCCGGCCAGCGCCAGCGCCGCCCCTTCGGCGACGCCATGGCAGCCGGTTTCCCGGAACACGATTTCGGACGGATTCCTTAGCCGGGGCGCTTCCGCTTCAAGTTCGGCGGCGGTGAAAAACCGCAACGGGGCCTTCAGGGTCGCCGCCGCATGATGCATGGCGGGTTCGTCCATTTTCAGGTCCAGCGATCCGATGGCGGCAACCGCGCCGGCGGCGAGGCCGGCTTCGGCGAGGCTGGCGGCAACCAGCGTCGCCAGTTCGGCCGGGTCCGTTCCGCGCTCGCAGCCGACACCGATGGTCAGGACCAACGGATGCAGCACAAGCGTGCGGTCGGTTTCGCAACCGGCCCGGTCGGTCACGCAGACGCCGAGCGCCGCATCGTCCCGCCAGGGCGCCCCGGCAAGCCACGGCGCTTTACCCTCCAGCCGCGCGCCTGTGCCCGCCAGCAGCGCCGCCATGACCGGCTTGGCCATGGCGGGGTTGGCGACGCGCCAGCCCGGCGGCGGCTCGTCCAGCGCGAAACCGAAGCGCAGGTCGCCCGCGGTCGTGATGGCGGGCACGCCGCCGGTAAGGGCAGCAATCCGTCGCGCCAGGTCATTGGCGCCATGATGCCCGCCGATCAGCGGCACGGCGACACTGCCATCCTCGGCCAGGGCGATGACGGCGGAATCCTTGTGCTTGCCTTCCAGCAGCGGGCCCAGCGCGCGGACCAGGATGCCCGATGCGCAGATCCCGACAATGGGTACGCCGTCGCGGAACAGGGCGCGCAGATGCGCCATGGTATCGGTGAACACCGTATCGGCACCCTCCGCCCGGCCTGCCAGGCCGTGAATCCGCGCACCGGGAACCTGTGGCTGGAGCCGGCGGGCCAGCGCCAGCCCGTCCGCGCCGAGGACGACCAGGGCCGGGCTCATCGCAACGCCGTCCCGCGCCGGTGCACCAGAATCATCGAAAAATAGGGCGCGGCATCTTCGGTGATTTCCGCCAGCCGGCGGGTCGATTCATGCGGCATGGTAGCGTGCTCGACATATTGCGCATTGCCGATGAGGCCAAGTTCGTGCAGCACCCGGCGCACCTTGCCGAGATGCCGGCCGACCTTGATGATGGCGGCGCTGTCCGCACCATTGATGGCGGCGGACAGCGCCGCCTCCGGCAGGGGGGCGGGGATGATGCTCAGCATGTCATTGCGTGACGCCAGCGGCGAACCCGATGCGGCGGCCGCCGCCATCAGCGACGATACGCCCGGCACCACGACAACTGGATGATGATCCACGACCCGGTCGTACAGATACATGAACGAACCGTAGAAAAACGGATCGCCTTCGCAAAGCGCGACGACGTCCTGTCCCGCGCGCAGATGCGCGCCGATCTCGATGGCCGCCTGGTCGTAGACGCCGCGGTCGGGAAACTGCGTCACCTCCAGCGGCATGCGGATGGCGATTTCCTTCGGGTTATGCGTGATATGCGGTGCGGCGATTTTCCGCGCCAGGCTTTCGCCTTCCGGCGGCGCGGGCCAGGCGATTACCGGTGCCGCCTGCAGCAGGCGCAGCGCCTTCAGCGTGATCAGTTCCGGGTCGCCCGGGCCGACGCCGATGCCGTACAGGGTTCCGCTCATGGTTTCACGGCGCTGAACTGGGTGACGGGCCGCATGGGCTGCCAGCCGCGTAATCCGCCGATTGGTGTCGCTTCCGATACCGCGATCCGGGTCAGCGCGCCGCCCCGTTTTTCGTGCAGAGACAACAGCACCGATTCGCCCTCCAGCGTGACCGCGTTGGCGACGAGCCGCCCGCGTTTGGGCAGCGCCGCCCAGCAGGCTTCCGCCAGGGGCCGAGCGCTGACCCCGCCGCCGATAAAGACTGCATCCGGCGGCGGCAGGTCTGCCAGGGCATCGGGCGCTGCGCCGGTGACGATATCCAGCATCGGCGCACCCAGCATCGCCGCGTTGCGGGCGATCAGGGTACAGCGTTCCGGGCTGCGTTCGATGGCGACCGCCCAGCCGCCGGCCCGCATCCATTCGATGGCGACCGATCCGCAGCCGGCACCGACATCCCACAGGAATTCGCCTGGTTGCGGCGCCAGCGCCGACAGGGTCGCCGCCCGAACGACGCGTTTGGTCAGTTGCCCGTCATGAGTGAAGGCTTCGTCCGGCAGCCCGGCAATCCGGCTGTAGGCAAGCGCGCGGTCGCTGCCGATACAGGCCACGGCAACGGTGTTGAGGTCGGCGGTCGGCGCTTCGTTCCAGTCATCGGCCGTGGCGGAGCGTGCGGATTCGTCGTCCGCGCCGATGTTTTCCAGCACGGTCATCACGCTTGCGCCATACCCCCGGTCGCGCAGCGTCGCGGCGATCTGCGCCGGGGTGCTGCCGTCCTCGGACAGGATCAGCAGGCGCGCACCAGGCCGGACGAACAGGTTCAGCGCCGCCAGCGGCCGGCCATGCAGGGTCAGGCAGTCGGTTTCGTGCAGCGCCCAGCAGAGCCGCGCGGCGGCGAGCGAGAACGCGCCCGGCGCCGGCAGCACCGTCATCGCATTGGGGCCGAAGGCGCGCCCCAGGGTCACGCCGATGCCGTAGCTCATCGGGTCGCCGGTCGCCAGGACGACGACGTGCCGGCCTTCCAGCTTCCGCATCGCGGTCACGGTTTCGCTGATTGGCGATGCCCAGCCCTGCCGTTCGGCCGGATGCCCGTCCGGTAGCATCGCCAGATGCCGCGCCCCGCCGATGACGATTTCCGCATTGTCGATCAGGATCCGCGCCGGGGCCGGCAGCGCGCCGATACCGTCCGCACCGACGCCGATGATGCTGAGCCAGGGTGTCATGCGGAATCTCCGCACAGCGCGTTGACCGCTGCTGCCGCCATGGCGCTGCCGCCCCGGCGGCCGCGCAGTGCGATGACGGGAACGCCGAAGCTGTCGGCGATCAGCGCCGCCTTCGATTCCGCCGCACCGATGAAACCGACCGGAAACCCCAGGATAACAGCGGGCTTCGGCCAGCCCGCCGCCAGCCCTTCCAGCAGCCGGAACAACGCTGTCGGGGCGTTGCCGATGGCCACGACCGCGCCCGCCAGATGCGGCTGCCACAGGGTTACGGCCGCGGCGGAGCGCGTTGTCGCCTGGGATATTGCCAGGGACGGGACCCGGCTTTCGTTCAGCAGGCAGAGCACATCATTGTTCTGTGGCAGCCGGTTGCGGGTGACGCCACGGGCCACCATTTCCGCATCGCACAGGATCGGCGCCCCTTGGGCCAGTGCATCCCGGCCGGCCTGCGCCGCGCCGGGCGTTGCGAACAGGTCGCCCAGAATTTCCGGCATCGCGGTCGCATGGACCAGCCTCAACGCGACCGGCGCCAGGTCATCCGTCAGCGCAGCCAGGTCGACCTCACGCCGGATCGCGGCGAAGGATTGCCGGTAGATTTCCGCCGGATCGCGGAGGTAATCGTAGTTGGGTATCGTCATGCGCCCAGAATCCAGGCTTCCTCGCGCTCGACGACCCAGCGCTCCGCCGAGGTCAGCACCGGGTCGCCGCCGAACAGCGGCTCCAGCGCGCCTGAATCGTCCAGTGCGGCAAAATGCGCCGCAATGCTGCGCACCTGTCTTGCATCCTTGACCATTGCATCTTCCGGTTCCGCCGCGACCATCGACGGGTAGACCTCGGCGAGGATAATCTGCAATCGCGGGTCATGGGTCAGCCCGGTTTCGAAGGGCCAGATGCCGCTGATCATGGCCAGCCGCGGATCGGTGCGCAAGGCCAGCACCCGGGGAATGCCGGTCA
>JAQCHR010000152.1 GCA_027619655.1 Pseudomonadota bacterium | reverse complement strand
GAAAGGCGGATAGGCAAGTTTCGTTCAATACCATGGCGCAGCAGTAGCGGTAATATTCAACGGCAGTTTCACGCGTATAACAGCGACGGCCTCATTCTCAGTCTGCGGCATGGCCAGTGCGCAGGCGGTCGGACCGTCAACCCGTCCGGACTGGTCAGGGGGCGGCGTCTTTACATTTTAGCGACGACGCGGGATTGTCCCGATTACAGGTATTGTCCACAAAGGCCCGTAGAACCGGAAATACGGAAAATCCGTGGGAGGATATACGATGACGCAACGGCAATTGGGCGAACTGGTGATCGGCAGAATTCTGGAAATGAATTCGCCTGATTTCGAGCCGTACGGATTTTTTCCCGAGACCAAACCGGAAGACTGGGAGCCGCATCTGCATTGGCTGAAACCTGATGCGATGGATCCGGTGAGCGGAAACCTGTTCTTCCCCATGCAGAGCTATGTCATTCGAACCCGGTATCACAATATCCTGGTTGATGGTTGCGTCGGCAATGACAAGGACCGGCCGCATCGCCCCACCTGGCATTTGAAGACCGACAGTACCTACATGAATGCGCTGGCGGCCGCGGGACTGCGTCCGGAGGATATCGACTTCGTGATGTGCACCCATCTTCACCCGGACCATGTCGGCTGGAACACGCGCCTGTTGGATGGCCGCTGGGTTCCGATATTCCCCAATGCGAAATATCTGTTTACGCAAAAGGAGTTCGACTACTGGAAGGACATGAACGCGAAGACGCCGCTGGGGCATATTGCGGACAGTGTCCTGCCCATTGAGGAAGCCGGACGCGCCGTGTTCATCCAAAACGATCATACGCTGGACGATACAGTATGGCTGGAATCGACGCCGGGCCATACGCCGGACCATTGTTCGCTTCGCCTGTCGTCCGGCGGGCAGGAGATGGTGATGAGCGGCGATCTGATGCACAGTCCAATCCAGTGCCATCACCCTGAATGGGCCGCGCGCCCTGATTATGACGTGGAAATCGCCCGCCAGACCCGCCGGGCCTCTCTGGAGCGTTATTGCGAAACGGATGTGACGGTCTGCACCGCGCATTTTCCATTGCCATCTTCGGGCCATATCGTTCGCGCCGGGGACGGTTTTCATTTCGAGTATGACAAGGTGGGCTGGTGATTCCGGGCGGAGACCTGACGATGAATAATCCGGACGCCGATACATATGAAACGGCGCGTGCGGCGCTGCGGGAGAAATATCTTTCCAGGGAACCGCGGGATTCCGTATCAACGGCAGGAGTCGATCATCTGGCGCTGATCTGTTCGGATATCGAGCGGACGATCCGGTTCTACACCGAAGTCGTGAACATGCATCTGGTCAAGGTGGTCACCAACCGGGATGACCCGACATCCACCCATATTTTTCTGGATATGGGCGGGGGCAACCAGCTCGCCTTTTTCGATTTTCCGGAACATGGTGCGGCGCCGGTCGTCCGCGGCGTCGGCGCGATGCATCATGTGGCGCTGAAGGCCGACCCGGAACAGTACAGGTCAATTATTCATGCCTTGCAGCAGCGCAACCTGCCGCACTCCATACACGGCTCCGAGCAATCGGGTTCGGTTTATTTCCGGGACCCCGACAATATTCTGCTCGAAGTGAAGACGTCATCCTGACGGCAGGGCCTCCGCAATGCGATTCGGTCCCAGTGACGCGGCAGGATAGTACAGGTTTGTGAGGGTTCAACTATTCAGTCGAATTAACGATACGGGCTGCCGGGTCGCTGTGTCCGAATGCGATTAATGCCGTTCCGGGACGAATTCAGGTCGCTTTTCGTCGCGAACATCAATATACCGGTCCATGAATCTGGCGCGTAACCGGGGGCATCTGCGCTGTTCGCTAATGTCGGGATGCATTTGGGTTTCGTTGTAACTGTTTGAAAGAATAATAAAAAAAATCAAAGGTGCCAGCGAACTGACACGATTCCGCGATTATTCATCGACCTGTCATAATTCTACAAACCAAGCCGGGTAGTTTTTGCATCATGGCAGTGCAAAACATGTGCCGGGGACAGATCGGGCAAAAATAATTATTCTGTAATCCATACGGATGATGCGGTTTTGACGAAATAACCCTTAAATGCGGCTCATCGGATTGAAGCGGCACAGCGTGCCGGACGAACACGCGAACAAGTACAAGAGGAAGAATTCATGGATTTCTGGTTGGTTTGGAGTTTAGCCCCCGTCGTTCTGTTGCTTTCCTGCTATCTCGGGCGGCGGATGGAACAGTCGCTTGATACAGCGCAGGAAGCCGAATCCTGAGCCGGATTTTTTGACCGGGATCGTTCGCCGGCGCCATGCCGGGCAAGCCATTTTCAGTATATTCAGGCCCCGTTTGACGGGGCCTTTTTTATGCGCCGCGGTCAGCGCACCAGCCTGTTTGAGCGCAGGACCGGATGCCCTTTCAGTAATAAAAGCGTTTCGGAGATACTGAAATGCCGATCCGGTTCAAAGGAAGTGGGGAGACGAGGTTTTGAAAACCCTGAAATATATCCTGACCGGTATCGTTGTCTTGGCGGCGGCGCTTCTGGTCGGGGCCTACTTGCTGCCGGCGCATGTGCATGTGGAGCGAGAAGCTGTGATTGCCGCGCCATCGGCAGCCATTTTTCCCCTCGTCAATAATTCAGGAACGCGGGAAAATGGTCCCCCTGGCTTGCGCGGGATCCGGAGACGGTCATCGAATATTCGGGGCCGGCGCAAGGTGCGGGCGCGAAGATGGCATGGCGCAGCGACAATCCGGAGGTTGGTATCGGTTCGCAGGAAATCACGGCAAGCGAACCGGACAGCCTTGTCCGTATTGCCTTGATCTTCGACGGGCATGGCGGCGCAACGGCCACGTTCAAACTGGTGCCTGATGGCGGCGGTACGCGCGTGGTCTGGGGGTTCGATACGGATCTCGGGGCGAATCCCGTCATGCGATACATGGGATTGATGTTCGATAAATGGGTCGGCGGCGATTTTGAAACCGGCCTTGCCAATATCAAGCGTATTGCAGAAGCGGGATAGGCTCGGTCAGAAAAAAAACGGCGGCCCGCAGAGGGGCCGCCGTTCATGTCTGTGAGCACAAAGCTCAGTTTTTTGGTTCGGGATAGAAACCGACCGGTATCATCAGCTTGTTTTCCTGGTTGACCAGCGCGCCCAGCTCGGCGCTGGCCTGCGTGTAGGCAACCCATTCCGGGTCCGCCTGCATCGCGGCGCGTTTGGCGGCGCGGTCCGCCGCGTCCTTGTAGGCCCAGATATGGACGTACTGATTAACATTGCCGGTTTCGGTCGTCATATAGGCGACCGGCTGGCCGAGATGGCGGCTCTGCGGCTTTTTGCCCAGTTTTTCATAAAGTTCCAGGTGCTTCTTGATCGTCCCGGGCCGAAGCGTATAGGTACGGTGGTCGAGCAGCATGACATTCCCCTCTCAGGAATCATAAAAACGGTGATCGTTAAATCGGAGGACCGTAAGGTTTACGGTTTCCCTGCCGCCATTTTCGCCGGGTGCAGGCCCGCTGACAAGCCCGGAAGATCGCCCAGGATTTGGGGTCAGTGTAAACGGTTGATTCCATCGAATGCCGCCGTTTTGTAGCACTCGGCCAGCGTCGGATAGTTGAAGACCGTATCGACGAAATAGTCGATCTTGCCGCCGCCTGGCCGATATGGATCAGCTCGCATGCCCCTTCGCCGAGAATGACGACGCCGAGAAGCTCGCGTGTCTCGAGGTGGAAAATCAGCTTCAGAATACCGATTGAATCGCCCAGGATCTGACCGCGGGAAATCTCCTTGTACTGCGCCTTGCCGACCTCGTAGGGAATGCCAGCTTCCGTCAGATCCTCTTCGCTCTGGCCCACAATGGAAATCTCCGGGATTGTATAGATGCCGTACGGCAGGGTATTGTGGACACTTACCGCCGGGGCGCCGAAGGCATGGCATGAGGCGAGGCGGCCCTGCTCCATCGAGGTCGATGCCAGGCTGGGGAACCCGATGACGTCGCCGACCGCGTAGATATGCGGAACGTTGGTCTGAAATTTCTCGTTCACCGGGATCAACTGGCGGTCGCCCATTGTAACGCCGATAGCCTCGAGGTTGAGGTTCTTCGTCGCGCCCGTTCGACCAATGCTGTAGAGCGCGCTTTCCGCCAGCACCAGCTTGCCGCTCGCGAGTGTGACCCGAACGCGCTCGCCCTGTTCGTCACGGAACTTCTCGATGCCGCTGACTTCCTCGCCGAGGCGCAGGGTGATCCGGTTCTGCCGCATCTGGTAAACCAGTGTATCGATGATTTCCTGATCGACGAAGGACAACAGCCGCGGCCGCTTGTCGACCAGCGTCACTCTGACGCCGAGTGCCGCAAAGATTGTCGCGTATTCCAGCCCGATGACACCGGCGCCGATAACGACGAGGGAACGAGGCAGTTTCTCCTGGGTCAGCATGTCGTCGCTGGTGAAGATGCGCTGCCCGTCGAAATTAACATGACTGTCGCGGGTCGTCTGGGTGCCAACGGCAATCACTATATTGTCGGCCGTCACGTCCAGATGGCCGTGCCCGTCAAGGCCCGCGAGCCGCAAGGTATGCTCATCGATGAAACTGCCCTCCGCCTGCAGCAGTTCGACCTGGTTGCGCTGCAGTTGATGGCGAATAACGTCCAGCTCCGTAGCGATGACACTGTCGGTACGGACGAACAGGTCCGACATCGAAATATCCTTCTTCACCCGGTAGGAGGCGCCGTACAGGCTGCGCTCCCGGTAACCGGAGAGATGTAGCACGGCTTCGCGCAAGGTCTTGCTGGGGATGGTGCCGGTATTGATGCAGGCGCCTCCGACGGCGGCCATATGCTCGACGACGGCCGTCCGCTTACCCAGTTTTGCCGCCTGTATGGCGGCGCGGTGGCCGGCCGGTCCCGACCCCAGGACCAACATGTCATAGTCACGATCAGACATACCTACTTAACTCCGTGGAAAAGTTCCATTTTTAGCGGAAATAATCCCGATTATTCGAAAGAATATGAAAGCATTGTTACAGTAGATGAGAAATTAGTTAACAATTATCCCTAACCATATTCGCATTCTGCGATGATTTGTTCCTTCCGTTTACCATATCCATTAAGGATACACCGTGTTGCCCACAGAATTCATTCCGTTTGCCGGAATACCGTTATGGGCGGTGGGTTGCGTGTTTGCAGCGCATTTCATCGGCTTCTTTATTCGGGGCGCCTTCGGGTTCGGCTCGAACATGCCGATTATCCTGATGACAACATGGCTTCTCGGGCCGCATCACGCGGTCGTGCTTGTGGTGGTGACGGCCAGCGCGTCCCAGATTCACCTGTTGCCACAGGGAATGAAAACTGCCGACTGGGAAGTGACCAGGCCGCTGCTTGCCGGGATGGTGGTCGGCGTCACCGTTGGCACCTGGGTGTTCACGAAGCTGGAGGCGGACTGGCTGACACTGCTGATGGGCGGCTTGATCACGGGGATCGTCGTGATGGACAGGTTGCGCCTGCTGGAGCGGCTGACGCATCTGATCGACCTGCGTGACCGGATAGTATCCATGACCCTGGCGCTTCTCTCGGGCCTAGTTGGCACCATCAGCGGCGGCGGCGGGCTGTATTTCCTGATCGTTTACCTGAAACTGGTCTGCAAAACCGCCGCCGGGCTGCGCGGTACCAACCTGATCCTGTCCGGCCTGTTCATCCTGGTCCGCGTCGTCCTGCTGATCGGTGCGGGGTTCGTCAGCTGGTCGGTCGCGGTCGAAGCCTTGCTGCTGCTCCCGGCGGTTCTGCTGGGGACATGGTCGGGAACGCGCGGCTTTCACGCCATCGATTCGGAGAAGTTCTTCAGCGCGCTGCAAATTGTCTTGCTCACGATGGCTGTCGCGCTGGCCGTGAAAGGCGCCTTCAAGCTGCTGTGAAGCTTTTAGTCAGTTGCCGGTGCTGTCGGTCGCATCGGTGGCCGGCTCGGTCTGCCGGTTGATCCGCCGCCATTTCGCGACATTCCGGTTGTGTTCCCGCAATGTCGTGGCGAAGGCGTGCCCGCCTGTGCCGTCGGCGACGAAATAGAGTTCGTCCGTCGCCGCCGGCTGCAGCACGGCCGCCAGGGCGGCGGCGCCCGCGTTGGCGATCGGGCCCGGCGGGAGGCCGGATACCTTGTAGGTATTGTAGGGGTTGTCGATTCTAAGGTCGGCAAGGGTCAGGGGGCGGCCCAGCGGCCCGGCGCCCGCAGACACGGCATAGACAACGCTAGGATCGGATTGCAGCCGCATGCCGCGGCGCAGCCGGTTGATGAAAACGCCGGCGATACGGGGCCGCTCGGCGGCGATGCCTGTCTCTTTCTCGACGATGGAGGCCAGGACGCGCGCTTCCTCCGGTGTGGAAAAGGGCAGTCCGTCGGCGCGGTCCTGCCACAGCGCCGCCAGCTTCCTGGCATGTGCGGTCGCCATACGATCGACGAGTACGGAGCTTCGGTCATCCCGGATGAAGTCATAGGTTTCCGGCAGGAGAATTCCTTCGGCAGGAATATCCTTCAGATCATGGATCAATCCTTCCGTGTCGGCGAGGAGCCGGGCGACCTGGGCGCTGGTCAGGCCCTCGGGGACGGTGAGGCGATGGACGACCACCCGGCCTTCCCGTAGCTGCGCCAGGGCTTCCGCCGGGCTGACTCCGGGGGCAAAGGCGTATTCGCCGGCTTTCAGGTCGAGATGCTGCTCTTTCAGCCGCGCGGCGACAATAAAGACGAGCGGCCGGTCGATAACGCCGGCTTCCGCAAGCAGTGTCGCAATCCGTTGCAGCCCCGCGCCGCGGGGCACGATCACCGTCGCTTCTGTTGCAAGCTGGCCGGGACGCTGGAATGTCTTCTGGCCCCAAATGAAAATGCCGCTCACAGCGAGTGTGGCGGCAATGAGGAGCACGATGGCAATACGGCCGGCGCGCCGCATCAATTGTCCGGCGCGGCCACGAAAATCAGGCTCGCATTGGTGCCGCCGAAGCCGAACGAATTCGACATGACGCTCCGGATCCGGCGCTCCTTCGCCTGATTGGCAACCAGGTCGATATCGCAGCCTTCGGAGGGATTTGTCAGGTTTATGGTCGGCGGCGCCACGCCGTGTTGCAGCGCCTTGATGGAGAAGATCGCCTCGACGCTGCCGGCAGCGCCCAGCAGGTGACCGATAGCCGATTTTGTCGAGGACATGGACAGGCTGTAGGCATGGTCGCCGAACAGGCGCTTGACGGCGCTCAGTTCGATTTCATCGCCCAGCGGCGTCGAGGTGCCATGCGCATTGATATAGTCGATATCGGTCGTGTTCAGCTTCGCGTTCCGCAGCGCCGCCTTCATGGCGCGGAAAGCGCCATTGCCATCCGGGGTCGGGGCGGTCAGGTGATAGGCGTCGCCGGACATGCCGTATCCGACAATTTCCGCATAGATTTTCGCGCCGCGCTTTTTGGCGTGTTCGTATTCCTCGAGGATCAGGATTCCGGCGCCTTCGCCCATGACGAACCCGTCCCGGTCGCGATCCCAGGGCCGCGATGCTTCGGTCGGACGGTCGTTGAACCCGGTCGAAAGCGCCCGCGCGGACGCAAAACCGGCCATGCCAAGGCGGCACAGCGCCGATTCGGCGCCGCCGGCGACCATGACATCGGCATCGTCGAGCATGATCATGCGCGCGGCGTCGCCAATCGCGTGCGCGCCGCTGGCGCAAGCCGTGACAACCGCGTGGTTCGGGCCGCGAAAGCCGTATTCGATCGACACATGACCGGCACACAGGTTTATCAGGTTGGCCGGGATGAAGAACGGGCTGATACGGCGCGGTCCGCGGTTTTCCAGCAGGACAGCGGCTTCCGCAATGCCGGGAAGTCCTCCGGTGCCGGAACCAATCGTAACGCCTGTACGCTCCTGCTGTTCCTCGGTTTCCGCGATCCAGCCGGAATCTGTCACCGCCTGCTTGGCGGCAGCGATCGCGCAGACGATGAACCGGTCCATCTTGCGCCGGTCTTTGGTCGATACCCAGTCGTCTTCGTTGAAATTGCCGTCCTTGGTGTCACCAGACGGTAACGTTCCGGCAATCTTGCAGGGCAGATCGGAAACATCAAATGACTGGATCGGGGAAATTCCCGATTCGCCCGCCAA
>JAQCHR010000151.1 GCA_027619655.1 Pseudomonadota bacterium | reverse complement strand
ATTCAAGGATCGCGCCGGTTGCCTTGCCATCCTCCACCAGCGGCGCGGCAACCCAGCTGTGCAGCAGCAGTTCAACGCCCGCGTCCCGCACCATGCGCAGCAGTTCCAGTTTCAGCCATTCCGGATCGATCATCGGCGCCCATGTCACGGTGCCGTGGAAGGCGGCATGGCGTTTCTGCCATTGCGCGGACAGGGTCTCGTCGCGCGATCCCCATTGTTCGCGCGGCGGGCCGTACACGGCGTCGCGCGGCAAGCGGTCGATGATTTCCTCAGCCATGCCACGGATGATGAGTTCGCCGTTCCAGTCCGACATCCGGTCGATCCAGATCACCAGTCCACCGGTGGCAAGCCCGCCCAGATGGTTGTAGCGTTCGGTCAGGATCACATCGGCGCCCAGGCGCGCGGCCGCTATCGCCGCCGTCGTGCCCGCCGGCCCGCCGCCGACTACCAGCACATCCGTCGTCGCGAAGACGGGGATTTCCCGCGCCGGTTCGAGCACATGGCCCAGGCCGCCCCGAACCCGCTGCGGCGCGCCGGCGCGGGCATCGAAAATCCGCCGTTCATTGGCGGCGCGGTCGGTCGGTTCAGGCGTTTTCGCCATGCTGCTGTCCTTTGATGAGTCCTCCAGGGAACCCTAGCAGCCAGCGTGCGGGGTCGGCTAGACTGGACCAAACCGCACCGACCTGTTTCCCATTAAGGGTGACCGATGGCCGATCTGTTTGACAATCCAATGGGGCTGAACGGATTCGAATTCGTCGAATTTGCATCGCGGAAGCCGAATGTATTGGAGCCGGTTTTCGAAATGCTGGGCTTTGCGAAGATCGCAACGCATCGTTCGAAGCGTGTGTCGCTGTACCGGCAGGGCGGCATCAATTTCATCATCAACAGCGAGCCGCATAGCGACGCCGCCTATTTCGCGGAGGAGCACGGCCCCTCCGCCTGTGGCATGGCGTTCCGCGTGACCGATGCGCACAAGGCCTATGCGCGGGCGCTGGAACGGGGCGCACAGCCGGTCAATATCCCGACCGGGCCGATGGAACTGCGCCTGCCTGCGATCAAGGAGATCGGCGGCGCGCCGCTTTATCTGATCGACCGCTATGGCGACGACCTGTCGATCTACGATATCGACTTTACCTATATCGAGGGGGTGGACCGGCATCCCGAGGGGTGCGGGCTGAAGGAGATCGACCACCTGACCCATAATGTCTATCGCGGACGGATGGCGCATTGGGGCCGGTTCTACGAGAGACTCTTCAATTTCCGGGAAATCCGCTATTTCGATATCAAGGGCGAATATACCGGGCTGACCTCGCGCGCCATGACCGCGCCGGACGGCAGGATCCGCATCCCGCTGAATGAGGAAGCCTTGCAGGGTACCGGACAGATCGAGGAATTCCTGATGGCCTATAACGGCGAGGGAATCCAGCATATCGCGCTGGCAACCGACGACCTGCTGGACAGTTGGGACCGGCTGAAGGCGAATGGCGTGCCCTTCATGACCGCCCCGCCGGAAACCTATTACGAGATGCTGGAAGAGCGCCTGCCGGGCCACGGCGAGCCGGTGGACGCACTGAAGGCGCGGGGCATCCTGATGGACGGCTCGACCGAAAAGGGCGACCCGCGGCTGCTGCTGCAGATATTCTCCGACACGCTGATCGGGCCGGTTTTCTTTGAGTTCATCCAGCGCAAGAAGGATGACGGTTTTGGTGAGGGCAATTTCAAGGCGCTGTTCGAATCCATCGAGCGCGACCAGGTGCGGCGCGGGATCATCGAACGGTAACCTGCCGCATCGCGTATTCGCAGGCGTTCGGTTAGAATGCGCGGCGGATGGTTGGCAGGCGCCATCGGAACAGGCAGGGAATACGCAATATGGGTGTCGGGGTCGGGTTGGGGCTGGCGGAATTTACCTTCGCCGGGGCGAGGGGATACTGGGACTGGGTCGGCATGTGCGAGGAGCGTGGCGTCGATTCGATCTGGCAGATCGATCGTCTGGCCTCTAAGGAACCGTTCCTGGAATGCATGACGACCATGGCGGCGCTCGCCGGGGCCACGAAAAAACTGAAATTCGGCATGAACGTTGCCTCGGCCGGGTTGCGGGACCCGCTGCTGCTGGCCAAGCAATGCGCCACGGTCGATATGTTGAGCGAAGGGCGGCTGCTGCCCGCCTTCGGGATCGGCAGCGCCACGACCTCGATCTGGTCCGCGACGAATCAGGTGACCAAGGCGCGCGGCAAGCGCACCAATGAGGCGCTGGAACTGATCCAGCGGCTGTGGACCGAAGACAGCGTCAATTTCGACGGCGAATTCTACAAATATACCGATGCCTGCATCGCACCGAAGCCGGTGCAGAAGCGCATTCCCTTCTGGCTGGGCGGGTCCAGTCCCGCGGCGGTCCGGCGGACGGCGCGGTTCGGCACCGGCTGGCTGGCCGGGCTGGAAACGCCCGCCATCGTTGCACCGGTCATCGCCGACATCAAGGAAGCAGCAAGGGAAGCCGGGCGGCCGATCGACGAAGACCATTTCGGCGCCAGCTTTCCCTTCCGTTTCGGCAGCTTGGATGACGCGGTCGTGCAGCGCGCGGCGGAAGCGTTCGAGAAACGCACCGGCCGGCACGCGCCGGAATATTTCGGCGTCGGCAATGCGGAGGACATCATCGAACGGCTGCGCAATTTTGTCGGCGCCGGCGCCTTCAAGTTCGTCCTGCGCCCGATCTCGGACGGCGATGCGGATACGATGCGCCAGACGGAATTGCTGATCGACGAGGTCCTGCCCGTCGTCCATGCGAAGGGCTTTGCCGCCTGACACGCGGC
This sequence comes from Pseudomonadota bacterium, assembly GCA_027619655.1. Classification (GTDB taxonomy): domain Bacteria; phylum Pseudomonadota; class Alphaproteobacteria; order UBA8366; genus MarineAlpha4-Bin1. The sequence continues at coordinate 5,324 of JAQCHR010000151.1, read as the reverse complement.
CTGACGATCGTGTCCGTAATACCTTCGCACCGGATGTTTCGCAGCCTCGAATCGCCTGCTCATGCTGTTTCATAGCCAGGTCTTCCTTGCCCTGTTCCTGCCGCTGACGCTGATCGGCTATTACCGCAGGGCGGCGAGCCGCGACCGGCGGATCTGCTGGCTGATCGCGGCATCGCTGTTTTTCTACGGGTACTGGGACTACCGGCTGCTGCCGCTGCTTGCCGGGTCGATCGCCATGAACTGGTTGCTGGTCCGGCTGCATTACCGGTGGCACCTGCGCTACCTGACCATCCTTGGCGTATTCGCAAATCTTGGCCTGATCGGCTTATTCAAATATGCCGATTTAGCCGCCTCGTCGGTTGCCTGGTTTACCGGCGGGCAGCACGAGAACTGGTCGATCATCCTGCCGCTCGGGATCAGCTTTTTTACCTTTCAGCAGATTTCCTACATCGTGGATGTCGGTCGGGGCGATGCCCCGCGCTACCGGTTTCATGAATACGCGCTGTATGTGACGTTCTTCCCCCAGCTCATCGCCGGGCCGATCATTCGCCACAACGAAATCATCTTCCAGTTCGATGACGATCCCCGGCAGGGCACGGTCCATGAAAACCTGTCCCGGGGGGCGATGCTGCTGCTGTTCGGGCTCGTGAAGAAGCTGTTCATCGCCGACCGGCTGGCCGTGATCGCCAACCCGGTTTTCGGCGCGGCGGCAGACGGTGCGACAGCCACTTTCGTCGATTCCTGGATGGCGTGCCTTGCTTTCGGCCTGCAGATCTATTTCGATTTTTCCGCCTATTCGGACATGGCCATCGGCCTTGCACTGATGTTCGGCCTTGTATTGCCGATCAATTTCGACGTGCCTTATCGCGCGGCATCAATCGGCGACTTCTGGCGCCGCTGGCATATGACCCTGTCCCGTTTCCTGCGGGACTACCTGTACATCCCGTTGGGCGGCAATCGTTTTGGCCCGGCGCGCCAGGCGCTGGCGCTGGCGGTTACCATGCTGCTGGGCGGGCTATGGCACGGCGCGGCATGGACATTCGTCGTCTGGGGCGGGCTGCACGGCGCCGCGCTGGGCATTTACCACCTGTGGCGCAATGCGGGGGGCCGCATGCCTGCGGCGGCCGGCTGGCTGGTCACGATGCTGTTCGTTTTTGCCACCTGGGTGGTGTTCCGCGCCGAGACATTTCCGGCGGCGTGGGGGATGCTGGCCTCGATGGCGGGGTTCAACGGGACGACCGGGACCCTGGTGGGATTGGAAGCCGGCTGGGTTATCCCTGTGGCCTTCCTGCTCGCGGCGCTGGGCCCGACATCGCATGCGCTGATGCAGGCCCGGCTGCAACCGTACCGGCTGATCGCGCTTGCCGGCGGGCTGGCGCTGGCCGCCATCGTGCTGCATGTCGGCGGCGAGTCCGGCCAGGAATTCATCTACTTTCAGTTCTGATCGGGGGCATCGCGGCGGCAATGCAGTGGCAAAAATTCTGGCGATGGCTGTGTACCGCCGCAATATCGGCCGCAGCGCTGCTGTACGGGTTCGTCCTGATCGTCGATCCTTACGATACGCTGCCGTTCTCGCCACCGCTGGACCGGTGGCCCGTTGCCTCCAACCAGCGGTTTTCCTATCCTGCTGTCGCCGCCAGCCCCGCATTCGACAGCGCCGTTTTCGGCACCTCGACGACGCGCCTGCTGCGGCCCGACAGGTTGGACGCTGCGCTGGGCGGCCGCTTCGCCAATCTGTCGATGAACAGCGGCACGACATACGAACAACTACAGATTTTCAATCTGTTCGCCGGTCATCATCCCGCCCCGCGATTCGTGATTTTCGGCATCGATGACGAGTGGTGCAGCACGGCGGCCGATTTGGCCCGGTTCACGTTCCGGCCTTTCCCGCCCTGGCTCTATGACGGCAATCCCTGGAACGACGGGCTTCATCTGTTCGACGCGTTTTCCGTCGAGCAGGCGATCCGTCAGGTCGGATATCTGAGCGGCCTGCGCCCGGCGAAATACGGGCCGGATGGCTATATGGATTTCCTGCCACCGGCGGCGGAATACGACCTCGCCCGCGCCCGCGGCCATATCTACGGGGGGGGCGAGCCCCGGCGCCGGGAGCCGGAGGCGAAGCCGGCTGATGCCTATGGTCCGCAGCGCGCTGGGTGGCAATATCCCGCGCATGCGCGCATGGCGGCGATGCTGTCGCGCCTGCCCGAAAGGACCATCGCGGTGCTGGCTTTCGTGCCCTATCATCATTTTATACAGCCGGCGCCGGGCAGCCTGGACGCAGCCCGCTGGGCGGAATGCAAGAAGCGCCTGACCGACATCGCCACCGCGCGACCGGATACCCATGTCGTCGATTTCATGTTTTATTCCGCGATAACTAGGCGGGATGAAAATTACTGGGATGCGCAGCATTATTCCGCCGCGGTTTCGGACGAACTCGTGGGCTACATCGCGGAAGCCATCGAGCGCCGGGATGGCCGCACCGGTTATTACCGTTACCTGCGGCCGGGGGAGGAACCGGCCTGGTAGTCAGGCCCGGTCGAGCGTCACGAACGAATAGGCCGGCGTTTCGCCGTCGGCGGCAAAGTCGTCCCTGGCAGTTTCCCGCCACACCGCGGCGTTGATTTCGGGAAATACCACATCGCCGTCGGGGGCTTCGTGAACCTCGGTCAGGTATATGCGGGAAGCCGCAGGTAATAAGCGCGCATATATTTCGCCGCCGCCGATGACCATGATTTCATCGACCCCGTCGCGGCGCGCCGTCGATTCGGCAGCCTGCAACGCGTCATCCACGTTACCGAAAACAGTGACGCCGGGAACGGAAAATCCCTGATCCCGCGTGACCACGATATTGCTGCGCCCGGGCAGCGGCCGGCCGATCGACTGAAACGTCTTGCGCCCCATGACTATCGGCCTGCCCATTGTCACCGCTCTGAAATGCCGCAGATCGGCCGGGATATGCCACGGCATGCCGCCATCGCGCCCGATGACCCGGTTCGACGCCATCGCCACCACCAGACAGCAGCGTAGCGTCACACCGCGACCTTGCCGGGGATATGCGCGTGGGTGCGGTAGTTTTCGAGGGTGAAATGCTCATACCGGAACGCGAAGATATTCTTGATGCCGGGATCCAGCCGCATGACCGGCAGGGGGTGGGGTTCCCGCTGCAACTGCAGATCGACCTGTTCCAGATGGTTCATGTAGATATGGGTGTCGCCCAGGCAGTGGATGAATTCACCCGGTTCCAGCCCGGTTACCTGCGCCACCATCATGGTCAGCAGGGCGTAGGACGCGATATTGAACGGCACGCCCAGAAACATGTCCGCGCTGCGCTGGTACAGCAGGCAGGAAAGCTTGCCGTTGGCGATCTGGAACTGGAACAAGCAGTGACAGGGCGGCAGCGCCATTGCGTCGATCTGCCCGACATTCCAGGAACAGACGATATGGCGGCGCGAATTCGGGTTGGTCCGGATCTGTTCGATAACCTGGGAGATCTGGTCGATATGGCTTCCATCGGGCGCCGGCCATGACCGCCATTGCGCACCGTAGACCGGCCCCAGATCGCCCTGTTCATCGGCCCATTCATCCCATATCCGGACACCGTTTTCGTTCAGGTAGCGGGTATTCGTGTCACCGGCGAGAAACCACAGCAACTCGTGGATAATGGAGCGAAGATGCAGCTTCTTCGTTGTCATCATGGGGAAGCCTTTGGCCAGATCGAACCGCATCTGCTGGCCGAACAGGCTGACCGTGCCGGTGCCGGTCCGGTCCTCCTTGAAGACCCCGGTATCGCGGACAAGGCGTATCAGGTCGAGATATTGCTGCATGGCCGCATAATGTATCCGATTCGAACGCTGTAAAGCCCCCTAATATGCCGATGGCCCTTTTTTCCCGCGAGCGGAAGGCCTATATTGCACCTGTCGGGCAACCGACTATGGCGTTACAGGGCTTTGTAGAATAAGCGTTGCGGACCCGGGGGCGGTACCCGGCGCCTCCACCAATTCTCCCTTCTTCGGAAGGGTTTATGGGGGCGAAATAGGATCGACGCGCGTGGTAAAAACCTGGTCTGCGCCCGGCATGGTACCGCCGATATCGGACCAATTCGCTAATTGCGAACGATAACTTTGCGGGCGAAGCCCGTCTCGCTGCTTAGTCTAACTAAGTAAGCGCGGCCCGGGGGGCGCCGGGCAACAGAAGCCCCCCACCTGTTTCGTTTCGGTCGTCTTGCGGCTGCCGGATAAAGAGAATGGTGTCCCGGGAAGTCATGGCCCAAGATCTGATGCAATACGATGTGCTGGTCGAGGCGGCCCTGCGGCGCGTCGTCCACGATGCGCTGGTCCGTGTCTCGACCCGCGGCATGCCGGGCGATCACCATTTTTACATTACCTTCCGGACAATGGATCCCGATGTCGTTATCCCGGAATATCTGCGCGAAAAGTACCCGGCGGAAATGACCATCGTGCTGCAGCACCAGTATGATTCGCTGCAGGTGGACGATCTGGGATTTTCCATCTCGCTCAGTTTCAACGACAAACGCGAACAGCTGCGTATTCCGTTTGCCGCGCTGAACGCCTTTGCGGATCCATCGGTGAACTTCGGCCTCCAGTTCCGGTCGGGTCAATCCGCGGCCGCTGATGGCGGTCCGGCGCCGGAATCCAAATCCGGCCCGCCGTCGCTGGAACCGGAAGCGCCGGAAAGCGACAATGGCGGCGATTCCGGCGAAAAAGTCGTCGCCCTGGATCAGTTCCGCCGGAAATAACGCCAGGCCGGACCGTCCGGTGTTTTCGCCGTGCCCGACCCCCCGCACGGTGGCATCCCGTGTCCCAATTCGGTAAGCTGCAAACTCCGGATTACAGGAGTTCTGGCGGATGCAGGCGCATACCGCCGCAGAGGGGACAGATAACATGGCCGATACCACGCATTTCACAATGTTTCCCATGGGCGCCGACAAGACGCCGTATCGCAAGCTGACCGGCGATTACGTCAGTACGGTCGATTTTGACGGCAAGCCTGTCCTGAAGGTCGATCCCGAGGCGCTTTCCCTGCTGGCGGAGGAGGCCTTCGGCGATATCAACCACCTGCTGCGCCCGGACCACCTGGGGCAGCTCGCCAAAATCCTCGACGACCCGGAAGCGTCGGACAATGACCGTTTCGTCGCCCTCGACCTGCTGAAGAACGCCAATATCGCGGCAGGCGGTGTCCTGCCCATGTGCCAGGATACGGGCACGGCGATCGTCATGGGCAAGAAAGGGCAGCAGGTCTGGACCGGGGCCAACGACGCGGAGTGGCTCAGCCGGGGCGTTTACGAGTGCTATACCAAGGAGAAT
>JAQCHR010000150.1 GCA_027619655.1 Pseudomonadota bacterium | reverse complement strand
CCGAATTCGCTGGACGCCCGCAAAATCCGCGCCATCCTGCCGTCAAGCGCGTCAAGGATCGCCGCGACGATAATCGCCGTCACCGCGTATTCCCAGCGGCCCTCAATCGCGAACCGGATACCGGTCAACCCGCAACAGGCGGCGGATACCGTGATGATATTCGGAATAAGCTTTCCGACCGAAAGCCCCCTGAGGCGCCGCCCCCGCCCATCCCGGTGTTTACGCGAACGCAGCATCAGCGCATCTCCCCTTCCCTCCCCGGCTCATGCCCCGCCAGATCGGCCAGAACCGTTTCACCGGCGACGCAGGTCTGCCCGACGCTAACCAGGGGCGATACACCATCCGGCAGATAGACATCTACCCGGCTCCCAAAACGGATCATGCCAAACCTTTCGCCGGTCCGGACCTGCTGGTCAATGGACAGGTTGCAAAGAATCCGCCGCGCGACGAGACCGGCAATCTGGACAAACGCAATCGTCCGCCCATCCTGTGTCACCATGCGGACAGCCTGCCGTTCATTATCGATGCTCGCCTTGTCCAGCGACGCGTTGAGGAATTTTCCGGGCCGGTAGGACAGTTTGACGATACCGCCATCAACCGGAATGCGGTTAACGTGAACGTTGAAAACGTTCATGAAGACGCTAACCCGGGTGAGCGGCGAATCGCCCATATCCAGCTCTTCCGGCGGCGCTGCCCGTTCAATCATCTGAACGACGCCATCGGCCGGGCTGACGACCAGCCCCGGCCGGACCGGCGTGATCCGGTCCGGATCGCGAAAGAAATACACGCACCAGGCGGTCAGCAGGAACCCCAGGAAATACAGCGGCGTCCAGATCCAGCCAATCACCAGCGCGATGGCGGCAAATATAGCGATAAAGGGCCATCCCTCGCGATGAATTGGCACCAGAACCGACTTCAATACGTCATGCATGCAAATCTCGCCGCTGTTTCAGTAGCCGGCCCGCCTCCGGCGGTTGCACGCGGCGGGGCTCGGTAACGTTTGTTTAGCGTTCCCGCCCATATAATGCCAGCAACACCCAAATACAAAGGCTCGCGAATATCATGCACACTGAACTGGACAGCGACAATTCGTCGGGTTTCGACGAGCGCGGGTCAACGGTGACACTCGTCTTTGACTGGGACGCTTACAAATTTGACGCCCGCCTGGATCGAAAGTCGCTCAAGGCGAGTACCCTGCAGATATCCTGCGACATTGGCACCATCCCGTTTACGGCCGAGGGCGCACAGCGGCGCATCAACATCATGTCTATTCTTGAAGCAACGAAAACCGGTTCCCCGGTTCGCACGACCATAACCCCGCAGCGGCGAATGGAACTGATCGCCGAAACCAGCCTTGAGGCCCCCGTTACCACGCAATCGTTCATTACCGGTATCGTGACCCTGGCCGCGAAAGCCCGACCCTATCTCGACCTCATTCAAATGCTGCAGCAGCCTGCCGGGTCAGTTCGCGGCCGGTAACGAAAACAGCTGTCCGGGATAGATAAGATCAGGATTGACGATCTTTGAACGGTTGGCCTCGTAAATCTCCGTATATCGCGTAGCGTCGCCCAACGTACGCCGGGCGATCCGCCAAAGGCTGTTACCTGGTTGCACGACGACAAGGCCGCTCGCCGGGCTCTCCGCGGATGGCGGCTGAGCGCGCGAGAACGGCATCTCGACCCGCGCCACAACCTTGCCGTCGGAAAGTCCGTCAACCCGAAGCGTGTGGACCCCGGTGTCGATATGCCGGTCGGGTTTGACCTGCCAGTGACCGTCAGGCGCCGCCCGGACATCCTGCGCCGCCGGTTTGTTGTCGACATACACCTGGACCATGATTCCCGGAGTGGCCTTGCCGCCAATATTGACGTTGCCCTGGTCATCATAATCGATCACGTCGATGGACAATGCCTTGTCGCCAAGACCTTTCGCTTCGGAGGGTTTCTGCAATACGCGACTGGGCTCGGCCCCTTCCCGGGATACCAGGACAGCGAGAACGCCTTCTGATTTATTTTCTTTTCCATCCGCCCGCGGCGCGGCGGCCGGCGGTGTTTTCGCCATGTCCCGCTCCGGCACGACCAGGATAACGACGGAACCGGAGCGCGTTTCCGTTCCGTCCTTGGCGATTAGAGAAAGGCTGATTTCACGCTGGCCGGAAGGAAGCGGTTCCCCGGGCAGAAACACCCATTCGCCCCGGCTATCCGCGACCACTTTGCCGGCCTGCCTGTTGCCATCGTAAATGCCAACCTCCGCGCCGACCGGCGCACGGCCCGCGATCAGGGCGTCCCCTTCCGGATTGACCCGAACCACATCAAAAACCGGCATGGATATTACGCCGGCGGCACTGTCCGGCTTACCCTGAAGCGGCCCCTCCTTGCTGTCCGGAGCGGCAGTCGCCCGGCTTTCCGGAACGGGCGACGCCATGCCGGCATTCGCCTGATTCCGGCCCGCTGTCGGCGCATCTGACACAGGCGACGTTCCCGGCCCCCCGGAATCCGTCCTGAAGGCCGCGACGGGCGGCGGCACCGGCACGGGAATGCCCGTGCTGCGCGCGCTCCGGCTCACCTGGATGTCCTGTGCAGAACCGGACGCAGCCAGTCTTGAATACGGAACGTGGTCCTCACTCTGCCAGTAGGTCAAAATTATTGCCCCTACGGCGACTAAGCACCCCAGTATACCGATATAGAGATATCGTTTCACAGCACCTCAAACGTTTTGTCAGCAGCCATTCTGTCGCCACCCTTTATGAAAAGCACGCTACACCGAGTCCATCCAAGACAGCCAGCGCAATTAAACGACGACATTTCTCCCGGACAACATCAGGGCGCCCGGAAGCCGGCACGGATTTTATATAAGTCGCGACGGCCTTGCGGTCCTCCGGCGTCATTTTGCTGGTGGAATTTTCGATCACTTCCACCATGGCGCCGCCAGCGAAATCCCCATCGGGCAGAATGCCCATTTCCAGGTATGACTCGATATCGCCCACCGTCCAGGCACCGATACCATTCTTCTCATTCGGGGTAATGTCGGGAATCCTCTTGCCATCCGGTCCGTTCGGATTGCCCGCCAGTTCCCGGCCGTTTTCCGGACCGCCCAAGAAGTTTCGCGGCGTGTGACATTCGCCGCAATGCGCGACGGCGCGAACCAGATACGCCCCCCTGCGCCATGGTTCCGGCCGGGCGGCATCGACCGGCTTTTCGCCTGCATTGAAGTAAAGCCACCGCCAGGGCCAGACCAGCGCCCGGATATTGAACGGAAAATTCAGGTCATGACCGGGCGCGGGCGCCGCTACAGGCGGCACTTTTTTCAGATATACCCAAAGGTCGCTTAAATCAGCGTCCGACATCCCGGTATATGACGGATAGGGGAAGGCGGGAAAATAGATCGTTCCGTCCGGGCCCTTGCCCTCGCGCATCGCGCGGACAAAATCGCCAAATTCCCAACGTCCGATACCATGCTCCGGGTCTGGCGTGATGTTCGGCGGATAGAAGGCGCCGAAAGGCGTATCGAGGCGTCGGCCACCGGCCAGCAATTGGCCCTTCGGATTGTCGCTGGTGTGGCATCCGGCGCATCCCGCCGCATGGAACAGGTATTCGCCACGCGATGCTGCCGGCGAATCTGCCCCTTGTCCGCTTCGCGGGACAGCGATCAGCATGAACATGGCCAATGCAATGCATGATCACGGTACCAGTGAATTTCTGCGCCAATTACCAGTCATACACGAACGCCCCATCTGTTTTACCTCTTCATTTTATCTGTTTCTTTGGGAAAATGCCATCATTGCCTCCCGTTACTCCTGGCCATTAATCATCGGTGCATATTCATTTAGTCGAATCTGGATCCTCGGATTTTTCGCTTCACCAATACTTCATACTCAGATTCACAAGTACATCTTGCGCTGGGCCGGCAAGTCGCCTAATCGGTCCACATCCCCTGATTTCGATGCTTGCGGCACCAGGTTGACCGGCGGCGGCCATCGAAGCAGGGCATGTGACGGGGAACGGGGGATGATCATGGCCGGCATCAAGTCGATCTGTGTGTATTGCGGATCGTCCAGCAACATACGGGAAAGCCATCGGGCCGCCGCACGTGAGTTCGGAACCCGCATCGGGACCGCCGGAATCCGGCTCGTTTTTGGCGGCGGCAGGGTCGGCCTGATGGGACTGGTCGCCGATGCCGCGCTGGAATCCGGCGGCGCCGTGACCGGCGTCATTCCCCGCTTCCTGAAAGCGCGGGAAGTGGGCCACAAGGGCTGCACCGAACTGATCGTGACCGAGAACATGCATGACCGGAAACTGCGCATGGCGGCGCTTGCCGATGCCATCGTCGTGCTGCCCGGCGGTCTTGGAACGCTGGACGAGGCCTTCGAGATCCTGACCTGGAAACAGCTCGGGCTGCACGACAAGCCGGTCGTCTTCGCCAATATCGACGGTTTCTGGACCCACCTTGTCCGGCTCATCGAAAACCAGATCGCGGAAAACTATGTCCGGGAAACCGAGCGGTCGCTGTTCAGCGTCGCAAGCACGGTTGCCGATATCCTGCCGCTGCTGGAAACCCTGCCCGCGGCCACCATTTCGCTGGAAGAAAAATGGATCTAAAGCAAATCGCCGCCATGGAAAAGGGCCGGCATTTCAGTGCCGACCCTTTCTTTACTTACCTGGGAACCCTCAGGAAATCAGGACTTCCACGGCTTAATGGCCGCCTTGAGTTTCTTGTATCCTTCCAGGAATCCAGGGCGCTCGGTCCCGTAAACCGAATCGAATTTCGCCAGGGCATCGTCCAGCCACTTGCGCAATTCCTCATTGCCCGGATTGGCATCCAGATAGGCGTCGCGGATCAGCACGAAATGGATGCGCGGGTCATAGGGCTGCTTGGTTCCGCCCATTGACTCGTCGCCATCCAGCAGCCGCAGCAGCATCGCATCGGCGGAGCCCAGCGTCTGTTCATGGATCGGCGGCCCGGACATCCGGTGCATGACCGATGTCATGTCGCGGCCATTGCCGGTCGTATAGCCCATCTCGTTCCAGAGTTCCTGTGTATTGACGTCCTTGCCGAGGTGTTTTGCAACCATGCCGCTGAACGCACGCATCGGGTCGGACACGTCGGCCAACAGATCCGTCAGCCGGTCGCCGTCCAGGTCGGTCGCCAGCACGATGCAATCGCGCTTTTCGATCAGATCCCAAAGCATCAGGCCGAAGTTCGTATCGGCGATATGCTGTTCGATCTGGCCGCCCCAGTTCTCCATACCCTTCTTGAAGTCCTTCGGCAGCAGGGCAATGATGCGGTCCACGGCGTCCTTGTGCTCGACATAGCCATCGACCGCGTATTTGCGGCCGACATTGAACTTCGTGCCCTGCAGCAGCCAGGAATGCAGCCCGGCATTGATGCCGTCCTCCATCGCTTGGGTCGGCTTCATGGCGACGCGGCCAAGCTTGCCGGTCTTGTGCACCATTTCCAGGAACAGGCGGTTGGCATAGGCCATCTGCACGCCCGGTGAATTCATCTCGGAATGCACGATGCCGGTCTTCGGATCGACATTGAACTTTGCCCGGTCCTGGGAATACGGCAGGCAGGGCATGCAGCGGACAACCGTGATCCGGCCGTAGGGACGGACGTTGCAGAAGACACCGGCCTGAGTGCGCAGCGGCGCGTTTGCCGACTTGCCCATGACCACGACCTTGCCGCCTTTGCCGTCGTTGACATAGGCGTCACCTGCGGTCGACCACTTGATCGAGGTGCAGGGCATATTGCCGAACCAGCCGAGCGACGCCAGCTTCGTATCGTGGCGGTACTGCGACCACATCGGCACGGCATAGAAGGGCAGGCCGAGAACATCGATCGCCGCAATCGTACCCAGCAGCGCATAGGCATCGGTCAGGGAATGCGCAACCGGCTTCACAGAACCGTCATGGTTTCCGCCCATCCAGACCACGGCATCGTCGTGTCCCGTCGGCTTGACATCCGCCGGCTTAAAAAGACCTTTGAGGAGGCCGAACAGATCGACGCCGTCAGCTTCGGTCCGAGCAATTTTCATGAGATCAAGCATATTGGTGTATTCCCGTTAATTTATGGGGTTGTGAAAGCCACGTATCCGTTGGGCGGAATTGGCAGCCACATTACCCTGCGCATTCCCTGCGGGCAATAATGGGCCGAGGACATTGTTTTAATTTAATCTGAACCCTTCATCTGCTAGACCCGGTGCCGGGGTGGTCGGCTTTTCGCAGGAGAATTTGATGAACAAGATCAAGGTTGCAAATCCGGTTGTCGAACTCGATGGCGACGAGATGACCCGGATCATGTGGGCGTTCATCAAGGAAAAGCTGATTCTGCCCTATCTGGATATCGACCTGATTTATTTCGATCTTGGCATGGAAAACCGGGATGCGACGAATGACCAGGTAACCGTCGACTCCGCCAACGCCATCAAACAGCACGGCGTCGGCGTGAAATGCGCCACGATCACGCCGGACGAAGGGCGGGTGAAGGAATTCAACCTCAAGCAGATGTGGCGTTCGCCAAATGGCACGATCCGGAACATCCTGGGCGGCACCATTTTCCGCATGCCGATCATCTGCCAGAACGTGCCGCGGCTGGTGCCCGGCTGGACCCATCCCATCGCGATCGGCCGCCACGCCTATGGTGACCAGTACCGGGCCACGGATTTCCTGGTCCCCGGCAAGGGCAAACTGACCATGCGTTTCGAACCCGACGATGGCGGCGAGGCGATCGAGCGCGAGGTTTTCAAATTCGAGGAACCCGGAATCGCCCTGGCCATGTATAATCTTGATGAATCCATCGCCGGTTTCGCCCGGTCCTGCTTCAATTACGGATTGAGTCTTGGCTGGCCGGTTTTCCTGTCGACCAAAAACACGATCCTCAAGGTCTATGACGGCCGATTCATGGACATCTTCCAGGAAATTTTCGATGCCGAGTTCAAGGAAAAATTCGACGCCAAGGGGATCATCTACCAGCACTGGCTGATTGACGACATGGTCGCCTCATCCCTGAAATGGTCGGGCGAATATGTCTGGGCCTGCAAGAATTATGACGGCGACGTGCAATCGGACACGGTTGCCCAGGGCTTCGGCAGCCTGGGCCTGATGACGTCCGTCCTGCTGACCCCCGACGGCAAGACGGTCGAAGCCGAAGCCGCGCATGGAACGGTGACCCGGCATTACCGGCAGCACCAGATGGGCGACGACACATCGACAAACCCGATCGCATCGATATTCGCCTGGACCCAGGCACTATCCTATCGCGGCAAGTTCGACGAAACGCCCGAGGTGACGAAATTCGCCGAAACCCTGGAAAGGGTTTGTGTTGCGACAGTCGAGTCGGGATACATGACCAAGGATCTTGCAATCCTGATCGGCGAGGACCAGCGCTGGCTGACGACTCGCGGTTTCCTCGACAGGATTGACCAGAACCTGCAGGCCGCTATCGGCGCCTGAACCACCTCACGAAGGATATTCGGTCAATAACCGCGTCGCGGCGTAACGCAGATAAAGCTGACCCGGGATTTTTTCAGCAACGGGCATTCATTAAAAACCCGGTCCACCTGCCAGGCGGTGACAGCCACCGCCTTATCACGGCAGTTGGCAAGGGCAACCGCCTCTATGTCACCGCGAGTGTGGTCTTTCGAATCGTAGCAAACCGAAACAATGTCGGTGCGGCTGCCCGGCACGCTGAGAGGGTTTTCCGTTTTCGTCGGCGGAATAGCCGTGCAGGCGCTGACCGCCCCCACCATGGCAACGGCAAGCAGGAAACCGCGGCGGGCAGCCCCAACTGTCAATGGGTCAGTTCTCGCATCGCGGAATCCAGCCCTTCCAGCGTCAGGGGATACATCCGGTCTTCCATAATCTGCGACAGGATCTCGATCGACGGCGTATAGCTCCAGTTCCGCATGGGCTGCGGGTTCAGCCAGACCGCATGCTTGTAGGTATCCAGCACCCGCTGCATCCATACCGCGCCGGCTTCCTCGTTCCAGTGTTCGACACTGCCGCCGGGATAGGTGATTTCATACGGGCTCATCGTCGCGTCGCCCACGAATATCACCTTGTAGTCCGACGGGTAGGTTCGCAGCACTTCGTGCAGGTCGATCCGCTCGCTGTGGCGGCGGCGGTTGTCCTGCCAGACCGTTTCGTACATGCAGTTATGGAA
>JAQCHR010000149.1 GCA_027619655.1 Pseudomonadota bacterium | reverse complement strand
CCGAAATACGCGCGCTGCTGAACAATATCAGCGCCGCGGCGGTGTTCACCGACAAACCGGATGGCGAGCTGGAGCAGGTCGCGGCCCTGCCGGCGATGAAGCGCGTTTTCGGCCCAGGCGATTTTCCCGCCCCCGGCAGCGGCGCGCCGCCCCCGGCGGACGATAACCCGGACCGGATCTGCTACCTCGCCTTTACCTCCGGCACCACCGGCACGCCCAAGGGCGTGATGCATTCGCACAACACGCTGCTGGCCAACCCGCGCGACATGGTGCGGGACTGGCACCACGACGCGGATACGGTGCTGCTGTCGCTCAGCCCGTTCAACCACCACATCGCCTGGGTCGCGCTGGGGCAGATCCTCGTCTGCGGCGGCGAGCTGGTGGTCAACGACCCGCCGAAGGGCCTGAAGCCGCTCGACTGGATCGTGGAGACGGGCGCCACCTATGTGATGGGCGTGCCGACCCATGCGATGGATATCCTCGCCGACCGGAAAGCGCGCGGCATGGACCGCATCGGCAAAGTCTCGGTGTTCTACATGGCCGGCGCGCCGATCCCGCGCGCCACGGCGCAGGCCTTCCTCGACCAGGGTATCAAGCCGCAGAACATCTACGGCATGACCGAGAATTCCTCGCATCAGTACACCTACCCGAATGACGATCCGGACACGATCACCGCGACCTGCGGACGCGGCGGGCCGTCCTACGAGGTGCGTATCTTCCGCCAGGAAAATCCGGATATCGAAGCGCCGCAGGGCGAGGTCGGCCAGATCGGCGGGCGCGGCGCCTGCCTGATGCTGGGCTATTTCGCCAACCAGTTCGCGACCGAGGACAGCTTCAACCGCGACGGCTGGTTCCTGTCCGGCGATCTGGGCCGGATCGACGCCAAGGGCTGCCTCGAAATCGTCGGGCGGCTGAAGGATGTCATCATCCGCGGCGGACACAATATCCACCCGGCCAAGATCGAAGACCTGGCGATCAAGCATGCCGGCGTCGCCAAGGCCGCCGCCTTCCCCGTGCCGGACGAGCGGCTGGGCGAAAAGGTCGGGCTGGCGATCATCCCCAGCGGCGACGCGCCCGACCCGCAGGCGGTGCTGGCGCATCTCTACGATGCCGGGTTGACCGTGCAGGACATGCCGGAATACTTTATCGCGATGGAAGCCCTGCCGCTGACCGCCAGCGGCAAGATCTTGAAACGCGAACTGGCGCAATGGGTGAAGGATGGCAAAATCACCCCCGACCCCGTGCGCTTCAAACGGCCCCAATAAAGAGGAAACCGATATGCCGGTCGAACTGACCTACCGCGACGAATTCGCGATCATCACCCTGAACCGCCCGGAGGCGCTGAACGCGCTCAGCTTCCAGATCCTGCGCGACATCAGCGCGGCGCTGGACGAAGTCGAAACCTCCGACGCCCGCGCGCTGCTGTTCATCGGCGCGGGCGACCGGGCCTTCTGCGCGGGCGCCGACATCAAGGAATTCGCCAACCGCCCCCTCGCCCAGGCGAAGCGCGACGCCGAATACGGCCAGCGCACCTTCGCCCGGCTGGATACCTTCCCGATTTCCTCCGTCGCCATCATCAACGGCTACGCCTTCGGCGGCGGCTTCGAACTGGCCTCGGCATGCACCTTCCGGCTGGCCACGCCGAACGCGAAGATGGGCCTGCCGGAAATCAAGCTCGGCCTGATCCCCGGCTATGGCGGCACGATCCGCCTGCCCCGGCTGGTCGGCGAGGGCCGGGCGCTGGAGATCATCATGACCGGCCGCACGGTCGATGCGGAGGAAGCCGCCCGCATCGGCATGGTCAACCGCGTCGTCGAGGGCGACCCGCTGGAAGCCGGCATGGCGTTCGCCCGCGAATTCACCGGCTACAGCCTCCCGGTGCTGAACCTGGCGCGGGATGCGGTGAAACGCGCGCTGGACAATCCGGTCTGGGAAGGGCTTAAGATCGAGGCCGACCTCAACACCCTCGCCTTCCAGACCGAAGACAGCATCGAGGGTGCCGCCGCCTTCACCGAAAAACGCAAAGCGGATTTCCAGGACAAATGAAACTCTTCAGCCATCTCGACGATTCCGTCCGCCTCAGCGATGACGAACAGATCCTGCTGGACGCCGTCCGCGCCCTGTCCCGGGATAAAATCGCGCCGCGCGCCGCCGAATATGACCGCAGCGGCGAATTCCCCTGGGACAATATCGCCGATATCAACGCGCTCGGCCTGAACGCCATGTTCATCCCCGAAGCTTATGGCGGGGCCGACATGAGCTACGCCGCCTATCTTGCCTGCGTGCGGGAAATCTCCAGCGCCTGCGCCTCGACCGGCATCGCTTGGGCGACCAATTACCACGCGATGAAGCCGGTCAACGATTTCGGCACAGAGGAACAGAAGAAGCGCTTCCTGCCAAAGGTCGCGGACGGCGCGCTCGCCTCGCTCTGCATCACCGAACCCAATGCGGGGTCGGACGCGACCGGCATGGTAACGAAGTTCACGCCCGACGGCGACGACATCGTCATCACCGGCGGCAAGACCTTCATCTCCAATGGCGGCAAGGCCGATTACTACCTCGTCTTCGGCAAATGGTCGGAAATCGACGACAGCAAGGCGTCGATCTCCACCCTGATCCTGGAGAAGGACACGCCCGGATTCAGCGCCGGCAAGCCCGAGGACAAGATGGGCATGCGCGCGTCTTCCACCACGCCGCTGAATTTCGACTCCTGCCGCGTGCCGCGTTCCAACCTGCTGGGCGAACCGGGCGACGGGCTGCGCATCCTGCTGCAGTCGCTCAACAAGTCGCGGCCCAGTGTCGCCGCCCATGCGCTGGGCATCGCCCGCGCCGCCTTCGAGGACGCCACCGCCTATATCAACCAGCGCCGCCAGTCCGGCCGCGCGATCATCGGCTTCCAGGGCATCCAGTTCCTGCTCGCCGACATGGCCACCGACCTGGCGCTGTGCGAAGGCTGGCTGTGGCATGTAGCCCGCATGGTCGATGAAGGGGCGGACGATTTCGGCGTCGAATCCTCCCTGCTGAAAATGCGCGCCGGCGACGTCGCCATGCGCATCACCACCGACGCGGTGCAGCTGTTCGGCGGCTACGGCTATATCAGGGACAACCGCGTCGAACGGCTGATGCGCGACGCCAAGATCTGCCAGATATGGGAAGGCACCAAGCAGGTCCACCAGCAGTTCATCGGGCGGAGTTTCATCGAGCGGTAGGGGGGCGGCATATACGGTGACTGTTCCGACCCGGTCAGTCGCGCCCGGTATTCCATTGGCGCATGGAACGGGACATAGGTCCGGCCAGCCAAATAAGTGCAACGTGCATTGTCACCAATTATCGTACATTATGAATCCGCCACCAAACCCGTAACAGGGGGATGTATGGAGAAGGCTTGGGTCTGAGTAGTCATTTTTAGTCTTTTGACGAGCGCTTTGTTCGCCGTCATGTACGATTCTTCGATCAAGTATTTTTCCACCATCGCCGGTCCAATATTTGGCAATTACGATTACTGTCATTATTTATTACTAGGATGGGCGATACTTACTTTTTTGGTTTGGCTTCCCGTATGTGGAGTCTACATATTTTTTGCGGCGAATGCCTTCTTGCTAGCAAATTCATATTTTGCTTTTACGTTAAGAATTTACTTTCTTTCAGTGTCTGAAATTACGGTGACAGTGCACTATTTATTGACGCGCCGTCCCGATTGCCTTACGCGATACCCGCATGGCACGCCTTCCCCGTTTCATCGTTCCCGGCATCCCGCATCACGTGACCCAGCGCGGTAACGGGCGGCAGCAGACGTTTTTTGCCGATGCGGATTACCGGCTTTATCGCGACCTGCTGGCGGCGCATTGCGCGGCCCAGGGCGTTGCCGTGTGGAGCTGGGTGTTGATGCCCAATCATGTTCACATGATCCTCGTTCCGCCCCGTGAAGACAGCCTGCGTGCTGCGCTGTCGCAGGTGCACCGGGCTTATGCCGGGCATGTCCATGCCCGCGAGCGGCGGACGGGGCATTTCTGGCAGGGGCGGTTCGGCTGCGTGGCGATGGATGAGCCGCATGTGCGGGCGGCCATTCCCTATGTGGCGCTCAATCCAGTGCGGGCGCGGCTGACGACGCGTGCTGATGCATGGCGGCATTCAAGTGTGCACGCGCTGCTCGATCCGGCCCGAGGCGACGGGTTAACCGACACGGCACCGGTGCTTGCGCGCGTCGGCAATTTCGCCGCGCTGCTGCGCGCCGGCGAGGACGAGGCATTGTCCTTGGCGCTGCGCCGTGCGGAAACCGTCGGGCGGCCACTTGGTGACGAAGCGTTCATGGGCACGGTCGAAGCGCAGACAGGTCGCGATCCCCGGCCCGGCAGGCGCGGGAGACCGAAAATAGAAAATTAGTGCACTGTCACCGTATTCGTCACCGTATTCGGCGTCACCGTATTATGCAAGAACAAGACTTTCAAAATGACGAATGACGTCAATCTTATTTTTAACAAACATAACGCAAATTCCCGATCGACGCTTCTAACCCACGTCGGCCTTGATTATTTAGCCGAACTAGACTATATTCCTATTTTATGTTTTTTAAAAGCGCCAATGCCATTGCCCCGACATAGCAGATGCGTCGCGACGAATTGCCCCACGGCAATGGACCGCCCGGGCGGGAATGCTAACCAATGTTAATCCATGTATTTCGAAACTAAATGTTTTTTGCCGGTGACCGTTCCGGCGACGCGGCCGGTGGATCGATGCCGATAAAAGTCAACCAATGCCAATAGAAGCCAATCGTTCAACAATGATGCTACGGCTGCGGCAGGCAGCATGAGACGGGCGTGCCGGGGCGGTGGCTAATACGGCGCGCACTGCGGGGCGGCGTGGAATGCCCCCCCTCACCTCGATCCTCTCCCCAAAGGGGCGAGGAGGGGTGTGGTGGTGGCGGCAAGATAAAAACAGCCCCCTCCGCCCCATCGGGGGGGAGAGGGCCGGGGTGAGGTGGGGCGGCGGAGGCGGTTGCCGTGTCCCTGAAAGCCGAAGAAAGCCGATAAATGCCAATCGATGCCAATGAATTTCATTTTTCCGCCAGCCGCCGCTTCATACGAAAACAGCACGGCGCCGGGCCCATACGCAAGCCTTGACACCGCTTCGCAAAACGGGCGTAACCTTGGCCGGGCATGACATATAACAATTCACAGGGAGGAACACGGGATGACATTCGGGAAACTGGCCACGGGGCTGGCGGCGGCGCTGGCAACGGCGCTGGCGCTGGCGTCGTACTGGTACATGGAAAAGGCGGCATCGGTGAAGATCGGCTTCGTGACGACCTTGACCACCCCCGCCGGCGTGATCGGCAAGGACATGCAGGACGCGTTCAACCTGGCGCTGGAGGATATCGGCGGCAAGATGGGCGGGCTGGATGTCGAGGTCATTTATGAAGACGACGGCTTCAAGCCGGAAATCGGCAAGCAGAAGACCGACAAGCTGGTGCAGAAGGACGATGTCGATTTCGTCGCCGGCTATATCTGGTCGAACGTGCTGCTGGCCTCGCAGAAATCGGTGCTGGACGCGGGCAAGTTCCTGATCAGCGCCAATGCCGGCCCCTCACAGCTGGCGGGCGCGCAGTGCAACAAGAATTTCTTCGCCACCTCCTGGCAGAACGACCAGACGCCAATGGCGATGGGCGAAGTGCTGAACCAGCGCGGCGTCAAGTCGCTCTATGTCATCGCGCCGAACTACGCGGCCGGCAAGAACATGGTCGAGGGCGTGGAGCGCAGCTTCAAGGGCACGATCGTCGGCAAGGACCTGACCAAATGGCCGGACCAGCTGGATTTCTCCGCCGAACTGGCCAAGGCGCGGGCCTCGAAGGCCGACGGCGTGTTAGTCTTCTATCCGGGCAAGGCCGGCGGCGCCTTCATGAAGCAGTACCAGCAGGCCGGGCTGAACGGGCAGATCCCGCTCTATTCCGTGTTCACGGTGGATTCGCTGAGCCTGCCGCTGTTCCAGGAGGGCAAGCTGGAAGGGGTCATGGGCAGTTTCATGACGCAGTTCTGGGCGCCGGACCTGGACATGCCGCAGAACAAGAAATTCGTCGACGGCTTCCGCAAGAAATACGGCCGCTACCCGTCCTTCTATGCGGCGCAGACCTATGACGCGATGTTCCTGATCAAGAGCGCGGTGGAAGCGGTCAACGGCGACCTGAAAAACAAGGACGGCATGCGCGCCGCCATGGCGAAGGCGGATTTCCCCTCGGTTCGCGGGCCGTTCAAGTTCGGCAACAACCAGTTCCCCATCCAGAACTTCTACCTGCGCGAAGTGGTGGCGGATGCGGACGGCAACTGGACGACCGCGACCCGCGATGTGGTGTACAAGGACCATCAGGATCCCTACGCCAAAGACTGCAAGATGTAGGATGGCGCGCCTTCCGCTCCGGATGCGGGGCGGAAGGCCGGTATTGCGATGACCTGGACCCTGTTGCTGGAACAGTTCCTGAACGGCTTTCAGCTCGGCGTGGTGCTGTTCCTGATGGCCGCCGGGCTGACGCTGGTGTTCGGCATCATGGACATGGTCA
This sequence comes from Pseudomonadota bacterium, assembly GCA_027619655.1. GTDB lineage: Bacteria > Pseudomonadota > Alphaproteobacteria > UBA8366 > MarineAlpha4-Bin1. The sequence goes on along the minus strand of JAQCHR010000149.1, from coordinate 1,612 downwards.
ACCTGGCGCATGGCTCGCTCTACATGATCGGCGCGCTGCTTTGCGCCACCTTCACGGACTGGACCGGGTCCTTCCTGCTCGGCGTGCTGCTGGCGCTGCCGGCGGTGCTGGCCGTGGGGATCGCCGTCGAACTGGTGGCGCTGCGTACCCTGTACAGCCGCGATCACCTGGACCAGGTGCTGGCGACCTTCGGGCTGATCCTGTTCTTCAACGAACTGTGCCGCATCGTCTGGGGGCCGGAGGGCATGGCCGTCCCCCTGCCCGACTGGCTGGACGGCAGCGTCGAGATCCTGCCCGGCGTGCCCTACCCGACCTACCGGCTGCTGGTCATCGCGGTCGGGCTGGCGGTGGCCGTGGCGCTGTACTGTCTGGTGGTGAAGACACGCACCGGCATGCTGATCCGCGCCGGCGCGTCGAACAGGGCCATGGCCGGCGCGCTGGGGGTCAATATCGGACTGCTGTTCACGCTGATCTTCGGGCTGGGCGCGGCGCTGGCGGGACTGGCCGGGATGATGGCGGCCCCCATCGTGCAGGCCAATATCGGCATGGGCGAAAGCATCCTGATCCCGGCCTTCGTGGTCATCGTGGTCGGCGGCATCGGGTCGATCCGCGGCGCCTTCATCGCCGCCCTGATCGTCGGGCTGATCGACACGATGGGCCGCTCGTTCCTTGATGACCTGCTGGGCATGGTGATGTCCGTCAACGCGGCGGAAACGGCGGCGCCCGCCCTGTCCGCCATGGCGATCTATATCCTGATGGCGGTGGTGCTGTTCTTCCGCCCGCAGGGGCTGTTCCCGCCGCAGGGGCGCCGCTGATGGGGCTGAACCGGCGGACAATCGTCACCGTCCTGGTGCTGCTGGGCCTGGCCCTGCTGCCGCTGCTGCTGGGCGGCGCGCCGTTCTATATCGGCGTCGTGGCCCGGGCGATGATCCTCGCCATCGCCGCGATCAGCCTGAACCTGATCCTCGGTTACGGCAACATGTTCAGCTTCGGCCATGCGGTCTATATCGGCATCGGCGGCTATGCGGTCGGTATCTGCGCCTATTACGACATCTTCAACGGGTTCATCCAGTGGCCTATCGGGCTCGCGGTTTCGGCGGCGGTCGCGCTGGTGTTCGGCGCGATCGCACTGCGCACCAAGGGCGTCTATTTCATCATGATCACGATGGCGCTGGCGCAGATGATGTATTTCCTGGGGCTCAGCCTGGACGAATACGGCGCCGATGACGGGCTGGTCATCTACACCCGCAGCGAATTCGCCGGGCTGATCGACCTGGAGGACCACATCACCCTGTATTACGTGTGCTTCGGGTTCCTGATGCTGACCGTGCTGGGCATGGCGCGGCTGGTCAATTCGCGCTTCGGCCTGGTGATCCGCGCGACCAAGTTCAACGAGGCGCGGATGCGGGCGCTGGGATTTCCGGTCGACCGCTACAAGCTGACCGGTTTCGTCATCGCCGGCACGATCTGCGGGCTGGCGGGGCTGCTGCTGGGTAATTTCACCAACTTCGTCAACCCCGACATGATGCACTGGACGCGCTCGGGCGAGCTGATCTTCATGGTCGTGCTGGGCGGCATGGGGTCGGTGTTCGGCCCGATCTTCGGCGCCATC
>JAQCHR010000148.1 GCA_027619655.1 Pseudomonadota bacterium | reverse complement strand
AAAGCGGGTACCGATGGGGTACTTGGCCGCCACGCCATCCCAGGGATCGGCTTCCAGCTGCTTCATGCCGAGGCTGATGCGCTGGGTTTCCGAATTGAAGCGGATGACCTGGACCTTGACGGTCTGGCCGATCTGCAGCGCTTCGGAGGGATGGTTGATCCGCCGCCAGGCAATGTCGGTGACATGCAGCAGGCCATCGACGCCGCCCAGGTCGACGAACGCGCCGTAATCGGTGATGTTCTTGACCACGCCTTCGAGGACCTGGCCCTCTTTCAGGTTGGCGATCAGTTCGGAGCGCTGCTCGGCGCGGCTTTCTTCCAGAACCGCACGCCGCGAAACAACGATGTTGCCGCGCCCGCGATCCATTTTCAGGATCTGGAACGGCTGCGGGTTACCCATCAGGGGCGTGATATCGCGAAGCGGGCGAATATCCACCTGGCTGCCCGGCAGGAAGGCCATGGCGCCGGAAAGATCGACCGTAAAGCCGCCCTTGACGCGACCGAAGATCGTGCCCGTGACGCGCTCGGTGGCCTCGAATGCCTGCTCGAGCAGGCCCCAGGCTTCCTCGCGCCGCGCTTTTTCGCGGGACAGAACGGCTTCGCCGTTCCGGTTTTCCATCCGTTCAAGGTAGACATCGACGACATCACCGACCCGGATTTCCTCGCCGATCCCGGCGCCGGTGAATTCACGCAGGGAAATGCGTCCTTCCGACTTCAGGCCGGCATCGATCAGGGCGAAATCGTTTTCGATGGCGATGATGGTGCCCTTGACGACGGAGCCTTCAAGACCGCTCGAATCCCCGAGCGTTTCATTCAGTAGATCGGCAAAACTTTCTTTGACAACTTCGGCTGTTTCAGGAGCCATGTTTATTCGTATCCTTTCCAACGTTCATATTATTCCGGCCAACCGGTTGTATCCGGCGGTCTTTTAGCAATTGATCGATCGATACTGCGCATGTTCATGCGCCGTGATTTTACACGCGAAAGCAGGGTATCAACCTGTCCGGGAACGGACGATATTGATCGCCGTATTGAACGCAGCATCCGCATCCATCGTTGTCGTATCGACAATAATGGCGTCGTCCGCTGCCTTCATCGGCGCCGTAGACCGGCTGCGATCACGCGAGTCCCGGTCCGCCAACGCTTGTAAAACGCGCGCATATATACTTGGCTCACCCCTGTCAAGCAACTCCTTATGTCGGCGTTCGGCGCGGGTTTCCACATCGGCGGTTACGAAAAGCTTCACATCCGCATCCGGGCAGACCACGGTTCCGATATCCCGTCCATCCAGCACGGCGCCGGGGGGGCTGGCGGCGAAGTCCCGCTGAAACGCCATCAGTGCGTCGCGGACGGCGGGAATGGCGGCCACTTTCGACGCCGCCTCGGCCGCGTCATCGCCGGCCAGCGCCGGGTCGGAAAGCTGCGATACATCAAGTGTGCGGGCCGCGGCGAGCGCGGCTTCCGGGTCGGCCGGGTCGCCGTCTTCGGCCAGGACCCGGTAACCCACCGCCCGGTAGATCTTGCCCGTGTCCAGGTAGGCCAGGCCCAGTTCGGCGGCCATGCGGCGGGCGAGCGTCCCCTTGCCGGACGCGGCGGGTCCATCGACGGCAATGATCATGCGGCCGTTCCCGGTCGGATATCGGCACCCAGCCCGTTCATCAGTTCGACGAAGCCCGGAAAGCTGGTGTTGATCGGCCCGGCATCGTCCACCGTGACCGGTTTTTGCGTCGCCATGCCAAGCACCAAGAAGCTCATGGCGATCCGGTGGTCCAGCGCCGTCGCCACGGTGCCGCCGCCCGCCGGCGAGCCGGCGCAGCCATGCACGGTCAGGCTGTCCTTGCCCGCCGTCGCGCGGATTCCGCAGGCGGTCAAACCCCGATCGACCGCATCCAGCCGGTCGCTTTCCTTGACCCGCAATTCACCGACCCCCAGCATGACCGTATCGCCCTCGGCGACGGCCGCGGCGGCGGCGAGTACCGGGTATTCGTCGATCATCGTCGGCGCGCGGTCGGCAGGCACGGTCACGCCCTGCAGCCTGCTGGACCGGATCGTCATGTCCGCGACAGGTTCGCCCGCCTCGGTGCGTTCGTTCCGCAGCGTGATATCGGCGCCCATTTCCAGCAGGGTCGTGAACAGTCCCGTGCGTTTCGGATTCATGCCTATGCCGGTCAGCATGATTTCGGAATCCGGCACGATGGCCGCGGCAATGGCGGCAAAGGCGGCGGAGCTGGGATCGCCCGGCACGATGACCGGCCGGCCGCTCAGTTCCGGCTGGCCCGTCACGCTGATATGGGCGGCGTTTTCCGCGTCATGGGTAATATCGATCTGCGCGCCGAAATGGACCAGCATCAGTTCCGTATGGTCGCGGGTCGGCTGGGGTTCGATAACCGTCGTCCGGCCGGGGGCATTCAGCCCCGCCAGCAGGACGGCCGATTTCACCTGCGCTGACGCGACCGGCAGCCGGTAAGTGATCGGCATCGGGTCGCGGGCGCCGATAATGGCCAGCGGCATGCGTCCGCCTTCACGGCAGATGAATGTCGCGCCGAAGTCGCGCAGCGGATCGGCGACCCGGTTCATCGGCCGGCCGCGCAGCGAGGCGTCGCCGGTCATGAAGGTGGTGATGGGGTGCCCCGCCAGGACGCCCATCAGCAGCCGCGCCGCGGTTCCCGAATTGCCGAGGTCGATGACGTCGTCGGGTTCCCGCAACCCGCCGATCCCGACACCGGAAACATGCCATACGCCGCTTTTATCGCGTTCTACCGTTGCGCCCAGCGCCCGCATCGCTGCGGCGGTGTTCAGCACGTCCTCGCCTTCCAGCAGGCCGGTAATCGTCGTCTCGCCGACGGCCAGCCCGCCCAGCATGAGCGCGCGGTGCGAAATGGACTTGTCGCCGGGCAAGGATACGGTGCCGCGCAGCGGCCCGGCGGCATGGGAAAGCAGGGAAGACAAGGGAACGGCCTCGCGGATTGGTGAATCTGCCCCGGGGGGGGGGCGGACCTTCTCTAACATGATTAAACCGCCGGACGGTAGAATTCTCATGCAGTTTTTTCATGTTGCGGCCGTCCGGGCGGGCGTTTTGTTTTGACAGGACGCCGCGAACGTGGCAATTCGGCGAAAATTCCGGAAAATAGAATATAAGGAGCGGATTTTGGTCAAGCCGGAATGGGGTGCGAAACACCTCTGCGAAAACTGTGGCGCGAAATTTTACGACATGCTGCGCGACCCGATTACCTGCCCGAAATGCGACACGAAGGTTTCTGCGCCGGCGAAGTCGCGGCGTGGCAAAGCGGCGGCCGTAAAGGAAGTTGCGCCGGTGCCGCCCGCCAAGAAGCTGGTTATGGACGGCCTCGACGACGATGTGGATGATTTGCTCGTCGATGACGATGACGACGATGCGGACGACGATACCCTGCTGGACGACGATGAAGACGATGACGAGTACAGCACGGACGATATTCCCCTTGTCGTAGGCAGTGACGACGACGACAAGGATATCTGATCCTTTTGGAAGCGGGATTGGCCCTGCGACACACAAATCCCTTGCGTCGCAGGGGTCTCTTTCTGTAAGGATTTCGCCTCGCGCGGCCACCCAGCGGCGCGCGAAAGAATACACCATGGGGCCGTAGCTCAGTTGGGAGAGCGCTTGAATGGCATTCAAGAGGTCAGGGGTTCGATTCCCCTCGGCTCCACCAAGAAAATAAACGTCTCGATTCCGGGCCTCCGGCGCCTGTTTCGCCGCCCGCCCCGGCCCATTGACCGAATGCCGGCAAGCCATTGTGCGACGGCAGCGCAAGGCAACGCTGCCGCGGTACTGGAATAGCCCGTGACACGCGCCGTCACCCCGGCGCGCCCCCGTTCCGACAGGAGGATCCCATGCGCATTATCGAAGTCTGCGAGGTCACCAAGCCGATCGCGTCGCCGATCCGCAACGCCTATATCGACTTCAGCAAGATGACGGCCAGCCTCGTCGCCGTGGTCACCGATGTCGTCCGCGACGGCCGGCGTGTCGTCGGCTATGGCTTCAACTCCAACGGCCGCTACGGGCAGGGTGGCCTGATCCGTGAACGCTTTCGCGACCGCATCCTGGAAGCCGCGCCCGAATCCCTGGTGAACGATGCGGGGACGAACCTGGACCCGCACAGGATCTGGGCGACGATGATGAAAAACGAAAAGCCGGGCGGTCATGGCGAACGCTCGGTCGCGGTCGGCACCATCGACATGGCCGTGTGGGACGCGGTCGCCAAGATCGAGGGCAAGCCGCTGTTCCGGCTGCTGGCCGAAATGAAGGGCCGGGAGGCCGACCCGAGGGTCTTCGTCTACGCCGCCGGCGGCTATTATTATCCCGGCAAGGACAACAGCGCCTTGCGCGCCGAAATGCGCAGCTACCTGGATCGCGGCTACAACGTGGTCAAGATGAAGATCGGCGGCGCCTCGCTTGACGAGGATCGCGGACGGATTGAATCCGTGCTTGACGAGATCGGGTCCGATGCGCGGCTGGCGGTGGACGCCAATGGCCGGTTCGATCTGGAAACCGGTATCGCCTACGCCAAAATGCTGCGCGACTACCCCCTGTTCTGGTACGAGGAAATCGGCGACCCGCTGGATTACGCGCTGCAGGCCGCGATTTCGGAATTCTACGATGCGCCGATGGCGACGGGCGAGAACCTGTTCTCGCACCAGGATGCGCGGAACCTGCTGCGTTATGGCGGCATGCGGGCGGACCGGGACTACCTGCAATTCGACTGCGCGCTGTCCTATGGCCTGGTCGAATATCTGCGGACCCTGGACGTCCTGCGGCAGTTCGGCTGGTCACCCGCGCGCTGCGTTCCGCATGGCGGCCACCAGATGTCCCTGAATATAGCGGCAGGGCTCGGGCTTGGCGGGAATGAAAGCTATCCCGACCTGTTCCAGCCCTATGGGGGTTTCCCCGATGGCGTGCGCGTCGAGGACGGGCATATCGTGATGCCGGACCTCCCGGGAATCGGGTTCGAGGGCAAGTCGGACCTGATAAAAGTGATGCGGGAACTGGCGGAATAACGGGTACAGCCGCGCGGCGGGCCATCACGCCCCGCGCAAAACGGTCCCGCGCGCCCTTTCCCGCGACGCCACCGGCGGCAATGCGGCGCGGCTGTCAGGGGCCGTTTTCGTCGATGATTTCCCGGATTATCTTCAGCGCCTTGTCCCGGCTTTGAAAGATTCGCCTCGCGGCGGATTCCGTAGCCCTGGAAATCGTCGAAATCGCCTCTTCCGTGTATTCGTGCATTTCGGCTTTTGTGGCCTCGGTAATAACCGACAGGCGTTGTGTAAAAGCCTTGAACTGATTCCGCATGAGGGTGAGTGCCGATGCGGCGTTTTCCACAATATCCGCCGTGGACCGCTGGTCAGACTTCAGCCTTTCCAGTGTTTCAGCCGCTTCCGCGTCATTCGCGGTAATTTCCAGATCGATCTCGGCGACAAGCGTCTTGACCTGGTCAATCGCCGCATTGCCGTTCTCCTTGATCCGGTTGATTGCGCCCTCCGCCTCGGCGTTGATTTTCAGGACGGCGTCCGACGCGAATTCGGAAATTGTCTGATGCGCCAGTTCTGCGGTGTCCCGGACCATCGTCGCCGCCTGACCCGGCCTTGCCGAGGCGATCCGCTGTCGCGACGTGATGCGATGCACTGCCGAACTGGCCAGGCCTGCCAGCGTCGCGGCGGCGACTTCAGCGTCGGTCGCCGCCTTCGCGGAGGCGATCTGTGCGGCGGCCAGGATGCGAGCATTCGCGATCTGGTTGATTTCGCTGATTCGGATGACGGCGGCTTCCGCGTCGTGCCGGAACGCCGCATCGATCGCGGCGGCGGTATAGGCGCGTTCGCTTTCAACCAGTAGCTCGAGTTCTTCAATCGAGCCCGCAAAGTTTTCGAAGTATTTTTCAGCCATGAACCATACGTACAGCCATAGGGCGAGGGCAATGCGCGGAATTTTACAGAAATTACCCGGTTTCCCCAAGGCTCGGGTGCGCCGCCCGTTTCCGCGCCGGAACGGGCGGCGCGGTTTTGATCCCTAAACCGTTCCGGCCGTATCCTTCGTCGCCTTCACGGCCGCCCCCGCCGCCTTGCGCAGGGCGTTCATTTCGTTCTGGATGATCCGTTGCAGCATCCGCCCGTCGGTCGAATGCAGCACGAAACGCGCGCCCAGTTCGATCGCCTTGCTGGACGTCTCGATCGTCTGCTGATGCACCATCACCGGGATTTTCCGCGCCGTGCAGCGCTTGATGATATCGGCGACCACGTTCAGGTACTTCTTGTTCGAATAGTCGTCCGGCACCCCCAGCGAGGTGGACATGTCGTTCGGGCCGATGAACACGCCGTCGATGCCGCCGACATCCAGGATCGCATCCAGGTTCTTGTAGGCGGGTTCGGATTCGATGCCGATGATGACGAAGGATTCCTTGCGCCGGTTGGTCAGGTATTTCCTGGTTTCCGGGCTGGGCAGGACATTGTCTTCCACCGCGCGGCGCAGGTATTCGCCCTTCAGCGGGTGCCATTTCACCGTGGCGACGACGGCCTGGACTTCGGCCACTGTTTCGCAATAGGGCACCAGAACCCCGGCGGTGCCGGCGTCCAGCGCCATGGCGACCCATTCCGATTTCGGGATCGGCACGCGGACAATCGGCGTGATGTCCGCATGGCGCAGCATGCCGCAGAGCGCCTGGATTTCGGCGCGGTCGCGCGAGCCGTGCTCGGAATCGACAATCGCGTAATCCAGCGTGCTGCCGGCCAGCACCGATTCGAACCGGGTCGACGCCATCTGGGACAGCATGCAGCCGAACACATGGCCGCCAGATTTCAGGGTCCGTCGAAGTTTCGTCGCGTTCATGGTTTCCCCCTTGTTTTGTGAAATGCTTAGCGATGGCAGGCCTGCGCCGGTCCGCGCGGGTATGAAACAATCGCGGCGATTGTAGCCCATATCCCCGTCCGGCCGAAGCAAAAGCGGAAAACCGGCAATTCGCTTGGCGGCCAATGGTGAAGAAAACTGTCATATGGCTGTCACGAAAGAGTCATCGTCCGTGACAACAATGCGGCCTGGTACCGAATTCCGGCGGGCAAAGCGTATTATGACAGCGATTGAAATTTCAGGTCTCAACAAGACGTTCAACAGGAAAAACCGGGCGCTGCGTAATATAGACCTGCGGATCGACACGGGGGAAATGGTCGCGCTGATCGGCGCCTCGGGTTCGGGAAAATCCACATTGCTGCGCCATATCGGCGGGCTGATCGCGGCGGACAGCGGCAATATCCGCGTGTTCGGCGCCAATATGCAGTCGGGCGGAAAGATCACCCGGGATGCGCGCCGGGTTCGCCTCCGCATCGGCGTGGTATTCCAGCAGTTCAATCTCGTTTCGCGCCTGTCGGTCCTGACCAATGTACTGACGGGCGTGCTGGGCCAGATGTCGGGCTGGCGCGGAGCGCTGGGCCTGTTCAACGACCGGGAAAAACGCGCGGCCATGCGGGCGCTGTCCCGGGTTGGTATCGCAGGCACGGCTGGCCAGCGGGCCTCGACCCTGTCCGGGGGGCAGCAGCAGCGCGTGGCCATCGCGCGGGCGCTGGTCCAGGGCGCCGATATCATCCTCGCCGATGAACCGATTGCATCGCTCGACCCGGCCTCGTCCAAGCGGGTCATGGAAGTCCTGCTCGATATCAATGAATCCGATGGCCGGACAATTCTCGTCTCGCTGCACCAGGTGGACTACGCCGTGCGGTTCTGCCGGCGCACCATCGCGCTGCGCGACGGCGCCGTCGTCTATGACGGGCCCAGCAGCGCGCTGACGACAGACATCCTGCGCACGCTCTACGGCGACGATTGCGACGAACTGCTTGGCCTTGCGGAGCCCACCGAAGAGGCGCCGCGGCGCATCCCCATGCCCGAATCCGGCAGGGACCCGATCGCGATGTCCGCCTGAACGTATTTCTTCAACCAAGCCAAAGGAACTGACCGACGATGATGAAACAGATAGCACATGCCGCAATTGTGGCGACCTCCGTCCTGCTGGCCGGCACGGCCCAGGCCGACTTCAAGCCGCTTGACGCCGATCCGACAGAACTGAACTTCGGTATTATCTCGACCGAATCCTCCTCCAACCTGAAAGCGCAGTGGCTGCCTTTCCTGGCAGCCATGGAAAAGC
>JAQCHR010000147.1 GCA_027619655.1 Pseudomonadota bacterium | reverse complement strand
AACGCGGCGCCAGCCGCTGCAGTTCATCCTTGATGGCCAGCTTCTCGCGCTTCAGATGGGCGATTGTGCCGGTATCCGGCATCGGTCGACACGCTTCGTGATCCAGCGCGGTTTCGAGCGATGCATGCCTCTTCTTCAACGACGAAATTCTCGGCTCCGTGGACTTGCTGGCGGGACCTCTGTTTTCAACGGTGATATCAGTCATCCTCGTCTCCCTTGCTGTGATGCAACATGGCGAATAGTGTGGTCGCCAATTCCTGAAGATTGGATGAATAATGTTACACCTCTCCAGCCGTCCTGTCTGCCACTTGGTTAACATTCCGGTGCCGTATGACCAACACCGACAGGCCTGATCGGCGGCGCCTGATCGTCGGCATTTCCGGTGCGTCCGGGATTGTCTATGGAATCCGGATGTTACAGGCATTGCAGCGGATCCCGACGATCGAAAGCCACCTGATTGTCAGCGCCGCAGCCGAAATCACAATGGCGTGTGAATCCGATATGAAACTGGCGGCGCTGCACGCCCTGGCCGATGTCAGTTATCCCGATTCGGATATCGGGGCTGCCGTTGCCAGCGGTTCGTTCCAGACGATGGGCATGGTGATCGCACCCTGTTCAGTCCGCTCCATGTCCGAAATCGCGACCGGCGCCACGGCAACCCTGCTGACCCGCGCGGCGGATGTCGTCCTGAAGGAGCGGCGGCGGCTTGTACTGATGCTGCGGGAAACGCCGCTGCATTCGGGGCATCTGCGCAACATGCTGGCGCTCAGCGATATGGGCGCGATCATTGCGCCGCCTGTACCCGGCTTCTACGCCATGCCCAAGACAATCGAGGATATTGTCGATCACTCGGTCGGCCGGGTGCTCGACCTGTTCGGCATCGATGCCGGAACGGTCCGCCGCTGGGGCGAAACGCCCACGGATGGCAGCAAGCCGGTGCGCGCCGTCAGGAAGGCGAAACCCCGCTAAGCGCGTCGGCAAGGACCCCGAAATCTTCCCCGGCGGAGTCAACTTCCGCAAGCCGCCCGTAGCATGCAAGATTGGCCCGCGCCAGCGCGCCGGCGTCCCCGCCCCCGGCCGGCACGGGCAGCGGGAATGCACGCCAGAGCGCATCCTGCACCAGACGTTCCGCTTGCAGTTCCAGCCGTTTCACATCGTCCCGCAGAATTTCCCCGGTCTGTACCGCAACGGGCGCGATGCCGCCGCGCAGCGCGCGCCGGACGGCCCGTAGCGGCTGGATGACCTGCCGGCGCCAGGCCGATGTGCCATCCACGATTCCGGTGATGGCGGCCGCATCCAGGACGACGTCGCATTCCGCCGCCCAGCAGCAATACAGGATGATATTCACGTCCAGGCCATGGCTGTCCTGCAGGCGCAGGCAGGCCGGCGCGACCCCGTCCCGGGCATAGAGCGTCAGCGAGAATTGCCAGAACGGGTTTGCCTCCGCGTCCGTCATCACGCTCACTGATCGCCGAGACAGATTCCAAGACCGCGCGCCGTGCGCACAATCGGGCCGTTGATATCCACCACAGCGGGGGCCGCAACCGCCGCGTCGATGTCGAAATCAACCACATGCCTGTCCTGCCAGGCCACCATGCGCCCGAACCGCCCCTGCTCGATCAGGTCTACGGCATGGACGCCGAAGACGGATGCCATAAGGCGGTCACGGGAATTGGGCGCCGCCCCGCGCTGCACATGGCCCAGCACCGTGACACGGACTTCGGCATGGGTTGTTTCCGCCAGGCGCTCCCCCAGGAAATGACCGACCCCGCCATAGCGGGACTGGCCGCCGGCATATTTCTGGACGATACGGTTGCCGGATTCGTTCGGCACCGCCTCCGCCACCACGACCAGTGCGAAATCGCGTCCCATCTCGTTCAGGCTGCGGATCTTGCGCACGATATGTTCAATCCGATAGGGGATTTCGGGCACCAGGATGACATCGGCGCCACCGGCAATGCCGGCATTCAGCGCGATATGCCCCGCATCGCGTCCCATGACCTCAAGGATCATGACGCGACGGTGGCTCGCCGCGGTCGGCTGCAGCCGATCAAGCGCCTCCGTCGCGATCGCAACAGCGGTATCGTAGCCCACCGACACCTCCGTCACGCCGATATCGTTATCGATGGTCTTGGGAACGCCGACGAAATTGATGCCGCCCTGTTTCGCCAGCCGGTTCAGGATCGCCAGGCTGCCGTCGCCGCCAATTCCGATCAGCGCATCCAGTCCCAGCGCGTTATAACCGGCGATGACCTCCTCGGAACGGTCGATCGGGTCGCCGTCGAGCTGCGGAAAGGCGAAAGGATCGCCCGTATTGGTCGTACCCAGAATGGTGCCCCCGCGCCGCAGGATAGAACCGTCGAAAGCAGAAGCTTCAAGCAATTGCGCACGTGGCGGTGATTCCATCAGCCCCAACGTGCCCTGTTCGATGCCGAAGACCTGCCATCCGTAATCCGCGGCACGCAGCACCACGGCGCGCAGTAAGGCATTCAGCCCGGCGCAATCTCCGCCGCTCGTCAGTACCCCGATCCGTTTTCGTTCAACCATCCGCTACTCCCGGTAAATCAGAAACATGGCGACCGATTGCCGGTGTAGCAAGCCGCCGGCTTCTGATAGAATACCCCCATTTAAGCAACCACGTATCGATCGGCCATGTACGAACCAGACGATGACACCGCAGACCTGCGTCGCAGACTAGCCGAACTCCGAACAGAACATCGCGATCTCGACGACGTCATAGCACAGCTGATCGAGAATGCGCCTTTCGATCAGCTGCAGTTACAGCGGTTCAAGAAACGGAAACTCGGCCTGAAAGACGCCATCGCGCGTATCGAGGACGAGTTGGAACCCGATATCATCGCCTGAAGGCAAATCCGCCGGAAATCAGGCCGCGAAACCATCGACAGTGTCATCTCCCGCCCCGGGATGGCGCATCACGCGATCCGTCGCATCCATGGCGGTCCGGGCGTCCTCATCGGTCCGCAGGGAATGAATCCCGAAACGCAGCGCCAGCCACACTTCCTGTCCGTCCCATATCAACGGCTGCGCCGCGACCGCCGCCGCCAGATTATTACCCCGCAACCGCGCCTCTTCGGGCCCTTCGCCGATCATGATCAGCCCGAATTCCGCGCCGCCGAGCCGGCCGATCACCCCGCCTTCGGAAAGCCGCTCCTGCAGGATCGCGGCGACATGTTCGATTGCCGCATCGCCCGCCGCCAGCCCGTGCTGGACGTTCAGTTCCTTGAGATCCTCAATCTCCAGGAACATCAGCGAACTTTCCGACCCATACTGCCGCGCGATTGCCAGGGCCCGCGACAGTTCCCGCACGAAGGCGCGCCGGTTCAGCGTCGGCGAAATGGAATCCTGATCCGCCAGGGCATTGAGGTAATCCAGCCGGCGGCCACTCTGCGCCAGGGCCTCGCGCAGCGACGCCACCTCGGCGATCAGCCCGCCAACCGCCGCGCGAATTTCCGGGGTCAGGTCGTCTTCGTCGATACCATGCAGCGCGGCAATGTCATGCGGCTGCCCGGATTCCCGGCGGCGTTCCTCGCGCCCGTCCGGCAAGGTTGCCATGGCTTCAGGCGGCGGTACCGAACGCCCGGTGCCGATCCGTCTGGCAGATTGCACCGGCGGTGCTTCCTCAACTTTCATGCTGCGCTCCCTCACACATCGATTGCGCGAAAGACAGTGATGAATTCCGGCAAACTATACCGGAATTTGGCGATTTTGGCGAATTTCCGGGTTTCGGCGCGTTTTGGCTACGCGTTTTGCCAATGCCTTCTTGCGTGCCGCAAGGCGATTCCTATACTGCGCTGCTTCCGCGCCGGCATTCAAAGGCGCATAGCATTGGAATCGCCATGCCCGATACAGCCAGGGTCGGCATCATCATGGGTAGCCAGTCCGACTGGGAAACCATGCGGCACGCCGCCGACATCCTGTCCGCGCTGGACGTCCCCCATGAGACCCGGATTGTGTCCGCCCACCGCACACCCAAACGCCTGGTGACATACGCGGAAACCGCAAAAGGCCGGGGGTTGCAGGTCATTATTGCCGGCGCCGGCGGGGCCGCGCACCTGCCCGGCATGACCGCCGCGCTGACCCCGCTGCCGGTTTTCGGCGTTCCGGTGGAAAGCAAGGCGCTGAGCGGGATGGACAGCCTGTTGTCGATTGCCCAGATGCCCGGCGGCATCCCCGTGGGCACGCTGGCCATCGGCAAGGCGGGCGCAACCAACGCCGCCCTGCTCGCCGCCGCCGTACTGGCGCTGGGCGATCCGGCACTGGCGCAGCGGCTGGACGACTGGCGCGCCAATCTGACCGCAAGCGTCGCCGATTCGCCCCGTGATGACTGATTCGGACGGGAACGGCCTTCTCCCCGGCAGCGTCATCGGCATTCTGGGCGGGGGACAACTGGGGCGGATGACCGCCCTAGCCGCGGCGCAACTGGGCTATCGCTGCCATATTTTTGATCCGCAGCACGGCGGGCCCGCCGCACAGGTCGCCGCCGGCGAAACCAATGCCGGCTATGACGACATTGCCGCCCTCAATGCCTTCGCGGATGCGGTGGACGTTGTCACGTTCGAATTCGAGAATGTGCCGGTCGATACCGCGCGTCACCTCGCCCGGCGCGTTCCTGTCCGGCCCGGCCCGAAATCACTGGAGGTCGCGCAGGACCGGATCGTCGAGAAAGCCTTCCTGAACGAGATCGGCGTGCCCACGGCCCCCTATGCGGGCGTCGAAACCGTCCAGGAACTTACCGCCGCCCTGTCCCAGATCGGCCGGCCGGCGGTGCTGAAGACCGTCCGGCTGGGCTATGACGGCAAGGGGCAGGTCATGATCGGCCCGGAAGGCGACCCGGCGGCAGCCTTCACGGCGATGGGCGCCTCGCGCGGCATCCTGGAAGGCTGGATCGATTTCGAGATGGAAATTTCAGTCATTGTCGCTCGCGGCCTGGATGGCGCCATGATTTCCTACGATCCGTCGGAAAACCGCCATGACAGCCATATCCTCAAGACCAGCCGTGTCCCCGCCCGGATCACCCCGGCGATTGCAGAAGAAGCGTGCGGCATCGCGGAACGCATCGTCACCGCCCTCGAACTCGTCGGATTGCTGGCAGTGGAACTGTTCGTCACCCGGGATGGCAAGCTGCTGGCCAACGAAATTGCCCCGCGCCCGCATAATTCGGGCCACTGGACGATGGATGCCTGCGCCACGGGCCAGTTCGAGCAGTTCGTGCGCGCCATATGCGGCCTGCCGCTCGGCGCGGTCACCCGCCACGCGGACGTCACCATGACCAACCTGATCGGCGATGAGGTGAATGACAGCTACAGCGTGCTGGCCGAACCCAACGCGCGGCTGCATCTGTACGGGAAGAACGAACCCCGGCCCGGCCGCAAGATGGGTCACGTCAACCGCCTCTACCAGCCGGGTGGCCTGCCCCGCTGATCCGCCGCAAGGGTTGCGCCGGCACCGATTGATCGGCGGCGACGCCGCGTCATAGACTACCGCCATCCGCCATATTCTTCCGTTCCGGCTTTGAGGTGATTGACATGACCGACTACCGCTATCCCGACGCCATCGTCGAAACGGACTGGCTGGCGGCCAATCTGGATAATCCGGCGCTGCGTATCTTCGACTGCACCACCCACCTGCGGTATGACGAGGCGCCGCCCGGAAAGCCCTACCGGGTCGAGAGCGGCCGAGCGGATTACGAGCGGGGACACCTTCCCGGCGCGGGTTTCCTCGACCTTCAGGGCGAATTGTCGAAGACCGATTCCCCGTACAGCTTCACCCTGCCCACCGAGGCGCAGTTTGCCGCCGCGATGGCAAAACATGGCGTCGGCAACGATACGCGGGTAATCCTGTACAGCACGGCCAATGCCCAATGGGCCTCGCGAATATGGTGGATGCTGCGTGCCTTCGGCTTCGACAATGCGGCCCTGCTGAACGGCGGATGGCAAAAATGGACGGCGGAGGGCCGACCGGTATCGACCGGCCCGGCAGCAGCGCCGGCTCCCGGCGATTTCACCGCCCGTCCTTGGCCCGGCCTGTTTACCGGCAAGGAAGAAGTGAAGGCCGCCATCGGCAGCGCCACGGCCTGCACGATAAACGCCCTGGCGCCGGACCTGCATCGTGGCGAAAACGCGCGCTACGGCCGGCCCGGCCGGATTCCCGGCAGCGTCAATATTCCGGCCGCGAGCCTGCTGAACCCCGGAGACAACACGTTCCGCCCGGCGGATGAGGTCGCGGCGCATTTCGCGTCGGTCGGCGCCGATCCGGAAAACCGTATGATCGTCTATTGCGGCGGTGGCATCGCCGCGACGCTGGACGCCTTCCTGCTGCACCAATTGGGATACGAGGATATCACCGTCTACGACGATTCGATGAGCCAGTGGGCCAGCGATGAATCACTGCCGATCGAGGTGGGATAGCCCCCCATGCAATAACCCGCCGGGCGACATTGCCCGGCGCGGCGGCAGTGGCTACACTTTTTTCAGACCATTACATCATTTCCAGGAAAGTCGGTTCGCACCATGTCTAACGAAACCAACAATAACGAAGGGCCGCTCGCGGTCATCACAGGCGCAGCGCGGGGCATTGGCGCCGCGATTGCGCAGCGCCTGTCGGATGCGGGCTATGCGGTCGCGATTTGGGATTACAATGAAGAGGGCGCGGCCGAAACCGCCGCCGCGCTCGTGGCTGCTGGCCGCCGCGCGGTATCCGCCAAGGTCGATGTCGCTGACGAGAAAATGGTCGAAGCCGCCACCCAAGCCGCGGTCGCCAAGTTCGGGACGCCCGCTCTGCTGGTCAACAACGCCGGCATCCGGCACCGCGAACCGCTGGAAACGCTGAAGCGCAGCAGCTGGGACCGCGAGATCGCGACCAACCTTACAGGGCCGATGGTCTGCACCCAGGTCATGGGCCGGCTGATGCTCGCCGCCGGCAAGGGCTCAATCGTCAATATCGCGTCCATGTCGGGCTCCTATGGCCAGGCGATGCGCGGCGCCTATACGCCGACCAAGGCCGGCATCATCGGGCTGACCAGCCTGACCGCCGTGGAATGGGGCGGTCGCGGGATCCGCTGCAACGCCATCAGCCCGGGCATGATTTCAACCCCGGCGCATGTGGAAGCCTACAGCAACGAAGCGCTGAAGACGGCGCGCGAGGCGATGATTCCCCTGGGCCGGATCGGCGACGGCAACGATATCGCGGATGTGGTCGTCTTCCTCGCCTCGGATGCAGCGCGCTATATCAACGGCGCCAATATTCCCGTCGATGGCGGCGTGACCAAGGCCCTGCTCGCGCTCATGCCGGTGCCCACGGCCAACGGCGAAATCGAAACCACGCTGTCGCAACTCGGCCTGCGCTGACGGCGGCGACACGTCAGAGCGTGTAGCGGATCTCCGTCGGCGTCCACCTGGACTTGCGGCGCTCGATCCGGTCCGGCGTCGCCTCGCCGTCATGGGTCAGCGGGGCGCCGGTGCGGTTGCGGAAAGCCTCGATGCCGAGGCCCCGCGCATTGGCGATCGACAGCCATTTGTCGCCATCGGCCATGATGACGCCCGCATAGACGCCGCAGCGCGCGCAGATCAGGAATGAGGCCGTCCCGGAGCCGAAGCTGTAGGTCGTAAGCTGGTCGGCCGCGATGGTGATGACCGCCTTCCCCGCCGCTTCCGACACCGTCAGCGAGCCTTGCCGGGTGCAGAAATCGCACTGGCAGGACCGTACCTGCATGGCCTCCGCGGGCTGCGTAAAGGCCAGGTCCATCGAAATCGCGCCGCAATGGCAACGGCCTGAATGCTTGTGGTTTCGCTCGATCATCCTGTTTCTCCGGGTTCGCTGCTGCGGGTATGGGCGGGAGTATCGGGCGGCCATCTGTTCGCCGTCAACCGGCGCCGCCTGCTGCGTTGCTTGACAGGCAAACGATGTAAACAAATAGTCGCGGAAAATAAAAATTCGGAACGGCCAGGGAGAAAATTCATGCCGGATCGCGGCAGCGGGAAGAAAGCCGAACATATTTCAGCGGCGGCGGCCGCACGGCTGGTGAAGTCCGGCGACTGGATCGACTATGGCATAACCCTTTCGCAGCCGGATGTTTTTGACAAGGCCCTGGCGGCGCGCAAAGCGGAGCTGCGGAATGTCAAATTCCGCTCCTGCATCACGATGAAGCC
>JAQCHR010000146.1 GCA_027619655.1 Pseudomonadota bacterium | reverse complement strand
GACCGGCTGGGCGCCGTATGCGACGCACTCGCGACGGCGCGCCATTCCCGGCGGCTGGTGTGGCAGAATTTCGCCCTGGCCTTCGGCTATAACGCCGTCGCCATTCCGCTTGCCATGGCCGGGATCGTCACGCCGCTGATCGCGGCCATTGCCATGTCCGGCTCGTCCATCGTCGTCACCCTCAACGCATTGTGGCTCAAATGGATGTCCTGATTGTCCTGATCAGCGCGGCGCTGTGCCTTGGGGCGCTGGGCCTTGCGGCCTTCCTGTGGTCGCTGCAGTCGAACCAGTATGACGACCTGGACGGCGCCGCCCGCCGCATCCTGCTGGACGACGATCTGCCGGAAGACTGACGGCGTAATCGCGCGGCACGCGAGGCGGCGCGCAGGGTCTGCGACCGCGATCTGCAATTAATCGGGCACGGCGCGGCGGGCTTATCGCCGTTTGTCGGACCCCGGCTGCTTCAGGTAGGTGGCGCAGGGATACCGGGCCAGCAACGCCGCCATGCCGATATCCGGAAAAGGCATCGTCGCGGCGCTGGTGACGGTCGTGGTCCATTGCATGAATACGCGCCGCCCTTCGTCAATCGACAGGGTCCGCGGCGGGCAGATCACCCGTCTGTCGGGATCCTGCCGCGACATTTCCACATGCGCGTTCATGAGCGCGGTCACGACCGTGCCGCAGGTCGACTGGCTTTCTATATTCGGTGATCGGCAGAGGTCGATGAAACTGCCGCCCAGCACATTCGTTGGATCCTGTGCCGCCAGCGGCGCGATCCGCACGAAAAATGCCACAAACATCGCGGCGAATCCGGCTCCAAATCTGGCTGCTTTCGGCATTTCCGCACCTCTTCCGGTCGACGCTCCGACACACGGGATTATACAGGGCTCCCGCACATAGGATACCATGACGGCTTTTAATCGCGTAACGAAAGGATTGCGCCGGTGCGTAACGCCTTCAGCGACCTGCTCCAGGTCGTGCACGACTACCTGAACGATCCCGAAACCCGCTGGCCGATCGCCGGCAGGACCATGGCGCCGACTCCGTCGGGCGAAAACCCTGAAACGCGGTTGGACTATACCGGCGGGCAGGTCCTGACTTCCCGCGGTGCCATGCGGATCGTCCTGCCATCGAATACACGGCTGGCGCCCTGCGAGGCGCTGAGCGACGACGGGTTGTGGGTCCAGGCGTCGCTGCTCTGCCTGCCGGCCGAAGAGGCGGCCATGGCACAGCGGCGGGGACTGAGCGAACTTGGCTATGACCTGCTGGCCGCGCGCCCCGAAGACCGGCTCGGCACCCTGTTCGATCTCGGTACCGGCCCGGCCGAAGCCGAATTCTGCGTGCGTAGCGCGGATCCCGCCCTTCTGGCGTTTCTCAGAAAGCACATCGGACAGGATGCGGCATCGTCTCCGGAGATCATGGCCGCTGTCGAATCGGCGCAAGCCGACCATGTGGTTCAGTCGCGGCTGGGCCGGATCGAATCCTACGGCGCCGCGCTGGCGCCCGTTGACCATATGGAGCGGCTCATCCCGCCCGAAGGCTTTCTTTTGGGATTGGCCTTCATTTCGCCCCAGCGTATGGCGGACGGCGCAATGGACCGTGCGACCTTCGAAGCCTTCCGCATCCTGCAGAACAGCTTTGCCGAACCGGCGCTGTGGCGGTTCCGGAACGCGGTCACGGAAGCGATCCGAAACGGCGCGGCGCCGGGCAGCCTGACGGATGCGGACCCGCCGCATCCCGATACATTGCGCCTGACATTGCGGCAGATCGAATACACCGACGGCCCCTCGGAGACCCTGGCTGCCTGGCGCACCGCCTTCGACAGTGCCTGAGAAAGGGCAAAGCGATTACCTGTGAACCGGGCAGGGGGCTATTCAATGCCGCGGCAACGTGGTTTGCTCTCCGGCGGTTTTGGGAGGCGCGGCTCGGGCAGTCCTCGCCCGGGACGCAAAATGACAGTGTTGGAGCGCGCATGAGCACGATGAACGAGCAGCCGGAAAAGCAGTTATTCGCCGAATCGCTGGGCGATGGCCCGGCCCTGGGCCGGCTGAAGGGACGCCGCATCCTCATCGTCGGCGCGGGACAGCGCGGCGATACGTCCAGCACCAACCTGCTGGGCAACGGACGCGCCATCAGCCGCGTATTCGGCCGCGAGGGCGCCCATGTGGCCTGCGCCGACATGAACCCGGAGGCGGCGGCCGCGATCGCCCGGGAAATCACGGACGCGGGCGGCAAGGCGACGCCGGTGACCGCGGATGTCTCCATCCCCGAGGACGTGACCCGCATGGTCGCCGAGGCGGCGGAGGCCATGGGCGGTATGGACGGCATCGTGCTCAATGTCGGCATCAGCGGCACGCCCGCCGGGCTGGCGGGGCAGACCGTGGATCGCTGGGACCGCGCCTTCGCCATCAACCTGCGCAGCCACATGCTGACCTGCCAGGCGGCATTCCCGATCCTGGCGCCCGGTTCGTCGATCATCTTCATCTCCTCCGCCGCCGCGATTCGTCCCGGCGGTAACAAACCCGACTACGACACCTCAAAGGCCGCGCTGGGCGGGCTGATGCGCCATGTCGCGATGGAAGGCGAACCCAAGGGGTTCCGCGCCAATGTCCTGCTGCTCGGCATGGTCGATACGCCGATGGGCGCAGCCGCTTCAGCGGCCAATCCGAACCGGTCGAAACGCTGGATCCCCTACGGGCGGCAGGCAACGTCCTGGGAAACCGGCAATACCGCACTTTTCCTGATGTCGCATGAGGCGTCTTATGTGAACGGCCACATCCTGGTTATGGATGGCGGCCGCACCACGATCCGCAACACGTGATTTGCGCCACGAGCCTTCGAAAGGTATCCGGCTGATGGCGGGAACGCCCCTGACAGCGTCGGTGCGCGGTATCCTGTGCATGGTCGCGGGCATGGCCCTGCTGACGCTCAACAATGCGTTCCTCAAGACGCTTTCCCTCGATTATCCAACAGGGCAATTGGTCGCGTTGCGCGCGGTATTTGTCTTTATCCCCATCGCGATCCTGGCATGGTATGCAGGCGGATGGCACAGCCTCAGGATCAACAGCTACAGCGGCCAGTGCATTCGTGCCGGATTCCTGGTCGTCACCCAGTTTCTGATGGTCACCAGTCTCGCGCTGTTGCCGCTGGCGGATGTTACGGCACTGTCCTTTTCCGGGCCGCTGGTGCTCACGGCGCTGGCGCCGGTAATTCTCGGCGAGCATGTGGGCTGGCGGCGCTGGACGGCGGTGACCGTCGGGTTCGCCGGCGTGCTGATCATGCTGCGGCCCGACCCGGATGTCTTCCGGATTGCGGCGCTGCTGCCACTCGGAGCGGCCGTCAGCGGCGCGCTGCGCGACCTGGTCACTCGCAAGATCAATACCGGCGAATCATCCACCGCGATCCTGTGCTTTTCCACAGCTTCGGTCCTGTTTTTCGGGCTGTTGAGCCTGCCCTTCGCCAGCGCGCCTCTCGATTACGGGGATCTGCCGGTTCTGGCGCTGGCCGGGTGCCTGCAAGGCGCTGCGCATTTCGTCCTGATCGAGGCATTCCGGTATGGCGAAGCGGCCGTTATCGCGCCCTTCAAATACGCGGCATTGCCCTGCGCCACGGTATACGGGTTCGCTATGTTTGGCGACGTTCCCGATATGTGGATCGTCATCGGCGCGCTGCCCGTTGTCGCGAGCGGCCTGTATATCCTGCACCGGGAGCGCAGACGGAAATGAGCGAACCGGGAAAATACCGCATCAATTCGGGCCGCGGCATCGCCTGCATGGTCGGCGGCATGGGCGTGCTGACCGCCAGCGACGCCGTGGTGAAATGGCTCACGGCAGGCTATCCGACGGGCGAGATCATTTTCGTGCGCGGGCTGTTCGTCCTGATCCCGATCCTGCTGATATCCCTGCGCGCCGCGGGTGGTTTGGGCGGATTGCGCGTGGTGAATGTCAGCGGACAGGCGTTCCGCGCCGTCATGTTCATCATTTCGGTATTCTGCTTCCTGACCGGCCTGCGCTATAACCCGCTCGCGCTCAATGTCGCCATCGCCTTCGCCAGCCCGCTTTTTGTGACCGCGCTGGCGCCGTCGATGCTGGGCGAACATGTCGGCTGGCGCCGCTGGGCGGCTGTCCTTGCAGGATTTGCCGGTGTCGTGGTGATCGTACGGCCCTTCGACGACATCCTCAACATATACGCCCTGTTGCCGCTCGGCGCGGCGGCCGCCGGCGCCTTCCGCGACATCATCACCCGCCGGATCAGCAACACGGATTCGACGGCCTCCATGCTCTTCTGGTCGACGGCTGCCGTCACACTGGCCGGATTGCTGACAGCGTCGCTCGGCGGATGGCAGACTCCGTCGCTGGCCGATTTCGGCCTGATGGTTCTGACCGGTTTCATGTCCGGCCTGGCGCATTACCTGCTGATCGAGGCCTTCGTCGTTGCCGAAGCGGCGCTGGTAGCGCCATTCCGCTATTCAGCCCTGCTTTGGGGCGTCGCGCTGGGCTATATCCTGTGGGATGAATTGCCAGCGGTTCACGACTGGATCGGAATCACCCTGCTTGTTGGCAGCGGGCTGTACATTATCCAGCGCCAGGCGATGTCGCGCAAAGCCGCAGGCAGCAAGGGTTAACGGCTCTCCACAAGGGCTTGTTGCGGCCAATAAGCCGTTATGGCAGAAACAGGGCATCGTAACGCCTTTGCAGCCTTGGAGTTTGCATGCCTGTACAGCATATTTTGCGTCTGGCTACCGTTTTTGCATTTGTCGCCATCGGTGCGCCGGCAGCGGCAGAGCAGGATTTCGGCGCGTGGCTTCTGGAACTCCGCGCCGAGGCAAGCAGCAAGGGTATTTCCGAAGCGACTCTGGATGCCGCCCTGAACGGGGTTGTGCCCATCCCGCGGGTCGTTGAACTGGATCGCAAGCAGCCCGAATTCACCCTGACATTCGACGAGTACATGCAGCGTGTGGTGCCGGAATCCCGGGTACAGAAAGGCCGTGAAAAACTGGCCGAAAACCGGGAGTTGCTGGACGAAGTGTCGCGCAAATACGGGGTGCAGCCGCAGTTCATCGTCGCATTCTGGGGCGTCGAAACCGATTTCGGCCGCGTCACTGGTGGCTTCAAGGTCATACCCGCGCTCGCGACGCTGGCGCATGATGGCCGCCGCAGCACTTTTTTCCGCAAGGAACTGTTTCATGCCCTGAGCATTATCGACGGTGGACACATCAAGGCCGATGACATGCTTGGCTCCTGGGCCGGTGCCATGGGTCAGCCACAGTTCATGCCCTCCAGCTTCACCGGCTATGCCGTCGATTATGACGGCGATGGCCGCAAGGATATCTGGACGACCAAGGCCGATGTCTTCGGGTCGGCCGCCAATTATTTGTCCCGTTACGGCTGGCGCGGCGACGAACGCTGGGGGCGCGAGGTAAAGTTGCCGCAGGGCTTTGACGTTTCGCTGCTGGGCGACAAGACGCAAAAGCCGGTCACCGAATGGTCGGCGCTCGGGGTGACCCTGCCGGATGGTGACGTTCTGCCGAATTCGGACATCGAAGCATTCGTGGTCATGCCGGAGAAAGATAAGGGTCCGGCTTTTCTCGCCTACAAGAACTACAGTGTCATCCTGAAATGGAATCGAAGCCATTATTATGCGCTTGCCGTCGGACGGCTTGCCGACCGGATCGCGGGAGGCTGATTTGCAGCGCCCTGTGGCACGCCATGAAGCTGCCTGTTAGATGCAGAGGATTCGTTCCATAAGCCAGCGATATCGGTTTCTTGCCGCGGCCATGACGCTGACGTTCCTCGCCGGAGGCTGCGCGGAAACACAGTTCGTGATTTCGGGCGCCAAACGGCTATCCGATTTCACCGACAAGCCGGGTGCCAGCGCCGGAAAAGGGCACTACAAGGTCGGCGACCCCTATAAAATCGCCGATGTCTGGTATTATCCGAAAGTGGATTACCGGTATTCGGAAACCGGGATCGCCTCATGGTACGGACCGCAGTTCGACGGCAAGCCGACCGCCAATGGCGAAATTTTCGACATGAACCAGATCAGTGCTGCGCACCGGACACTGCCGCTGCCCAGCATTGTCCGCGTCACCAATCTCAGCAACGGCCGGTCGCTCAAGGTGCGGGTCAACGACCGGGGCCCCTTTGCACATGGCCGGATCATCGACCTGTCGCGCCGGTCGGCGCAATTGCTTGGTTTTGAAATGCAGGGCACCGCCAAGGTCGAGGTAACGGTGCTCGAGTCCGAGAGCCGCCAGGTCGCTTCCGCCTACGGGCAGCAGATCGAAACGCCCGATACGCAGCAAGCGCCGCCGCCGACAGCCGCCCCCCGGGTCGCCGTAACGAGCGCCACACTGGAGCCGCCGCCAGGCACCCGCGCGGCGCCGCCACCGAACAGCAGCCACGCGGTCGTCGCGGTGCAGGAAGCCCCCGTTCGCGTTGTCCGTCAGGAAGCGCCAACCCCGGCCGTCACCGAGGAAGTGACGATTGTCCCGGTCAGCGGCGATACCCGGATCTACGTTCAGGCGGGCGCCTTCAGCCGTTTCGACAACGCAAACCGCCTGCGGGCGATCCTTTCCCCCATCGGCAAGGTGGAGATACATCAGGTCCAGAACGTGGAACAGCCGCTTTTCCGGGTCCGTTTCGGCCCCATGCAGACGGTCGAGGAAGCGGACAGGATGCTGGAGACGGTCCTGCAGTCGGGGCAGCAGAACGCGCAGATCGTCATTGATTAGGAAAGCGCCATAATTGTGGCAATTTTGTCTGCTACCGGAAGGCCACAGACTGCGAATTTGGAAGATTACGGGAGTACGGAATGTCGTTTGAACGGATAGCGCCTGTTCTGGCCGTTTTACTGACCCTTGCCGCCGGGCCGGCGAAGGCCATAGATACCGGTGAGCGTCAGTCCATTCTGATCGATTACGAAACCGGCAATATCCTTTACAGCAAGGCCGCCGACGAGGTCATGTATCCCGCATCCATGACCAAGATGATGACTGTCTACATGCTGTTCGAACGGCTGAAGAACGGCAGCCTGTCGCTTGAAGACACCTTCGGCGTCAGCGAAGAGGCATGGCGCAAGGGCGGTTCCAAAATGTTCGTGAAGGTCAACGACCGCGTGAAAGTCGAGGACCTGATCCGGGGCATTGTCGTGCAGTCCGGCAATGACGCGACGATCGTCGTCGCCGAAGGCCTGGCGGGCAGCGAGGCAGCCTTTGCGGAGCAGATGACCCGCAAGGCGCGGGAACTAGGCATGAACCAATCGATCTTCCGCAATGCCAGCGGCTGGCCGGATCCCGAGCATGTCACCACCGCCGCCGACCTGGCGACGCTGGCGATTGCGACAATCCGAGATTTTCCTGATTATTACCATTATTATTATGAACTTTCATATACTTACAACGAAATCAAGCAAAGCAACCGCAACCCGATGCTGTACAAGGATATCGGCGCGGACGGATTGAAGACCGGTCATACGGAAGCATCCGGATACGGGCTGACCGCGTCGGCCGTGCGCGGCAACCGCCGGCTCGTCATGGTTGCCAACGGCTATGAATCGGTCAACGCGCGGGCAACCGGCGGCGAGCGTCTGCTCGACTGGGGGTTCCGGGAGTTCGAGAATTATGCGCTGTTCAAGGAAGGCGAGAAAATCATCGACGCACAGGTCTGGCTTGGCGATGAGAAAACCGTGCCGGCGATTGTCGGCAAGTCGCTGGTCGTGACGATTCCCCGCAAATCCCGCGCGCAGATGAAGGTCACGGCCAAGTATCAGGAACCGCTGCCCGCACCCATTGCCGCCGGCGCGCAGATCGGCACGGTGGAAATCACGGCGCCCGGAACCGAACCCGTAAGCCTCCCGCTGCTGGCGGCCACGGATGTCCAACAGCTTGGCCCGGTCGGACGGCTTGGCGCAGCGTTCCAGCATCTGGTCTGGGGCGGCGGCAATTGACATGGCGGATGCCGGCACGACACGCCGACCGGGCCGTTTCATAACGCTGGAGGGCGGGGAAGGGGCCGGCAAGTCGACCCAGCGCGACAGGCTGGTCGAACAGTTGCGCAAGGCCGGACATAGCGTGGTCGCAACGCGCGAACCCGGCGGTTCCCCCGGCGCGGAAGATATCCGCAGGCTGCTGGTCGAGGGCGAAACCGGTCGCTGGGAACCGATGACCGAAGCCCTGCTCCATATGGCGGCCC